>NZ_JARHXC010000182.1:0-36834 GCF_029222405.1 Microbacterium sp. Kw_RZR3
GACAACGGCGGGAGAGATGAAGGCAGCCGATGCCACTTTAAGCACTCGAAAGACGCGGTCGCTCCGCTCGCCACGAGCAAAGGCCGCTCCGAGCGCCATAGTCGCGATGAGACAGAAGTAGACACTCGCCACTGGGTATTGACGACCATTGATCGCGCACTCTCACCCTGGCTCGGCGGTGGAGTCGTCTCTATGGTGCGGTCAGTGCTTCTAGCACCATCAACACCCGGGCGAAGTCTTCCAGTGGGACGTGTGCGGATAGCGAACGTCGGACGGCGCGGGCATGGACGGGCCGCGCCTTGTCGATCTGTTCTCGGCCGGTCGGTGTGATGGTCACGAGCACTCCGCCATCGGCGTCGGCGCGAGTTACGAGGCCGCGTTGTTCCATCCGGGTGAGCTGGTGGGAGAGGCGACTGCGATGCCACCCCATGGACGCGGCGAGTTTGTTCTGCCGTAGTTCGCCGTCTCCGAGGTCGACGAGCCGGCTGAGCACCCCGTAGTCGGGGTCGGAGAGTCCGGTGACGGTCGTGATCTCTTCCGCGACGCGCGTTCGCACTGTGTCGGTCGCTGCCTTCCAGGCATGCCAGAGGCGTAGCTCGTTCTCACTCAGTAGGTCATCCATTTGCTCCCAACCTACCTGACTTATGTTGACGTGACAACATTGCCGGGTGCATGCTCGTCGAATGACATCAACAGTTCTTACCGACAAGATCGTGCTCGTGACGGGCGGCAATCGCGGCCTCGGGAGGGCGATCGTCGAAGCGGCCATCGATGCCGGCGCTGGAGTCGTGCTGACTTACCGATCCCATGCGGAAGAGGCCGAAGAGGTCGTAGCGAGCGCCGCTGCGCGAGGCGGGACGGCGGTGGCGCTACAGCTCGACACGACGGATACCGCGGCGTTCTCGGACTTCGTGCTGGACCTGCGCAAGGCGCTTCGCGCGAGCTGGGATCGCAGCAGCCTGGACGTGCTCGTGAACAACGCTGGCTTTGCGGGCCCGACCGTGCTGGGGTCCACTGAAGAGTCGGTCATCGATCAGCTGTTCGCAGTGCACTTCAAGGGGGTGTACCTGCTCACGCAAGGCATCGTCGCCCCGGTTGCCGGGCCGTCGCTCTTGGCGGATGGGGGGCGGATCGTGAACCTGTCGACCGGGCTGGCGCGGTTCGTCACCGCACCCAATGCCGTCTATGCCTCGATGAAGGGGGCCGTGGAGGTGCTCACAAGGTACTGGGCGCAGGAGCTGGGGTCGCGGGGCATCACCGTGAACACGATCGCACCGGGCCCCGTGCCGACCGATTTCGCCGGTGGATACATCCGTGCCAGTGACGACGTGCAGACCACGATGGCCAGCATGACCGCCCTTGGCCGCGTCGCCTCGCCCGACGACGTCGCGTCCGCGGTCATGGCCGTGGCCGGCCCCGCTGGAGAGTGGGTCACTGGCCAACGGATCGAGGCAAGCGGCGGCTTCCGTTTGTAAATCGATCTGCTTCGGGTCGCTGTTGACGCGACAACATAAGCGAACAATAATGTTGTCATGACAACAGATGAGAATCAGGCAAGCAAGGTCGCGCTCGTCACCGGCGGCAACAAGGGCATCGGCATCGCGATCGTCCGCGGGCTCGCAGCTGAGGGCTTTACCGTCCTGCTCGGTGCGCGCAGCATTGAGGTCGGGCAGGCGGCCGCAGACACCCTCACCGGGGACGTCCGCCCGGTCGTGCTCGACGTCACCGATCAGGGGCAGGTCGACGCCCTGGTCGCAAAGATCGCCGCCGAGTTCGGGCACTTGGATGTGCTGGTCAACAACGCGGGCGTGAACACGCTGACCTTCCACCCGATGGACCACTTGCCCAAGCCCACCGAGGAGACCGTCGACGACATCAAGAACGTCTACGAGGTCAACGTCTTCGGCGTCGTTCGCATGATCAACGCATTCCTGCCGCTACTGACGAAGGCAGATGCGCCCCGGATCGTGAACGTCACCAGCATGCGCGGTTCGATCGGCGAGGAGGGTGCTTGGACCGGTCAGCCATCGATGGTCTACTCCAGCTCGAAGACGGCCCTGAACGCCCTCACCGTGCACTACGCTCGCGAGTTCGCCGACTCGGCGTTGAAGATCAACGGCGCAGCCCCCGGGCACGTCGCTACCGAGTTCAACAACTTCCGCGGAACCCGCACCCCAGACGAGGGTGCTGCCGTCGCGGTCCGCCTCGCCACCCTCCCCGCCGACGGCCCGACCGGTGCGGTGTTCGAAGATGACGTGCAGCTCGCATGGTGACGACGAACCCACGCATCGTCCTGGTCACCGGCGCGACCCGAGGCATCGGCCACGCGGCCGTCGAAGCTCTCGCCGCCGAGGGGCACACCGTGCTCCTCGGCGCCCGGGACCTCGATCGCGGCCGCACCGCAGCCGCGAACATCCCCGGTGACGTCCATGCGGTACGAATCGACGTCACCGACCACGACTCCATCCAAGCCGCCGCCCACACGACCAAAGATCACCTCGGCCGCCTCGACGGGCTGGTGAACAACGCCGGCATCAACGTCGGCTACCTCGACAAGCCCTCGCAATCGCACCTCGAGGACTACCGAGCCGTGTATGGCACCGACGTGTTCGGCGTCGTCGACGTCGCCCTGACGTTCCTGCCCCTGTTGCAGACGTCTCCCTACCCGCGAATTGTGAACGTTTCGAGCTTCCGCGGCTCTCTCGGCTCGAAAGCCGAGTGGATCGGCCCCTGGTCGACCGCTTACGGCAGCGCCAAGACCGCCCTCAATGCGATCACCGTCCATTTTGCCCGGGAGCTTGGCCCGCAGGGCTTCGCGGTTACGGCTGTGTCGCCAGGTCACGTCGCGACAGACCTGACGGCAGGCAATGCGGCCCTCACACCCCAGGAGGGTGCCGCGACGATCGTCACTCTCGCTGCCGCCCCTACCGCAGCCGCGAACGGTCAATTCCTCGATGAGAACGCCGCCACGGTGCCCTGGTAATCGTCGGAGCCCAACACGGCCACGTCGACCCCTACGTCCACCCCGAATCCCAACACAGCGGGAACACAGAACTGCTCATCATCGACGAAGCCGACCGGCTCAAGACCGCCGGCCTCGAACAGGTCCGTGACTTCTACGACCGTCACCGCATGGGCGTCATCCTCATCGGCATGCCGGGCATCGAGAAACGCCTCGCCCGCTACCCCCAGCTCTACAGCCGCATCGGCTTCGCCCACGAATACCGCCCACTCCGCAGCGACGAACTCACCGCCGTCGTCACGCAACGCCTCCCCGCACCAGACCCAGCCGACGCCGGACTCGCACACGCCGCTGCCCTAGCCGCTATCGTGCGCGCCACGAACGGGAACTTCCGTCTCGCCGATCGCCTCGTAACCCAAGTCAGACCGATTCTCGACATCAACGGGCATACACACCTCACCCCCGAGGCTGTCGACGCCGCCCAAGAAGCCCTCCTCATCGGACGCTGAACGACGCGACAAGCACGACATCTATCGCCGCGATTCACAACCGTCCGCGGCATTCGAATCATCCATCACCGGAACAACCCCGTCAGCCACCGCGGAAGCAGCGGCTTCGGATGCAGGTAGTCCTCGAGGGCCGCGTCATAGATCTCTTGCGGCATCACGACGGACGGGTCGAGCGTCAGGGGTGGCAAGAGCTCGCGGATCGCGCTCGGGAGCCCGCGCATCGAGACGCGGCGTGGCGTGCGCTGGAGACGGGCTCCTTCCGCGGTGGGACGGAGGCGCCATTCCTCGTCGATGACCACGAGACCCGCGCGCTGGAGCGCACCGGCCGCGGACTCGATCATCTCCCGCGACGGGACGTCGACGTTGATCATGTCCCAGGTCCCGATGACCGAGCGGACCGACCTCGACGACCGCTCACTGCCACCGATCGCCGCCATCAGGATGGCCGCGTCATCTTGAAACGAGGGAAAGGCCATGCCCGGAGTCTACGAAGGCCGCGCCCGCTCGACGTCGGAGAATCACGAGGAGCTTTCCGCTCAGCGCTCCAGAACCACCGCAAGGCCCTGACCCACGCCGATGCAGATCGCCGTCACAGCCAGTCCCCCGCCGCGACGCTTCAGCTCGTGTGCCGCGCGGGCGATGATGCGACCGCCGGAGGCACCGAGCGGGTGACCGATGGCGATGGCGCCGCCGTTCTCGTTGAGGTTCGCCGGGTCGAGCTCGGTCCACAGCTGCGCGCACGCGAGGGTCTGCGAGGCGAAGGCCTCGTTCAGCTCGACGAAGGTCACGTCGCTCCACGAGCGACCGGCGCGCGCGAGGGCGCGGTTCGCGGCCTCGACGGGGGCGACGCCGAAGACATCGGGGTCGTTACCGAACGCGGCGCGACCGGCGATGCGCGCGAGGGGCTCGGCATCCAGAGCTCCCTCGGAGCCGAGGAGCACCGCCGAGGCGCCGTCGTTGATGGGCGACGAGTTGCCGGCCGTGACCGTCCCGTCCTTCTGGAACGCCGGGCGGAGACCCGCGAGCACCTCGGCGGTGGAGTCGTCGCGGATGCCCTCGTCGCGCGCGAGCGCGTGGCCCTCGACCTGCACGATCTCGTCGTCGAAGGTCCCGGCGGCCCACGCGGCGGCGGCCAGGCGGTGGCTGCGGGCGGCGAAGGCATCCTGTTCCTCACGGGAGATGCCGTAAATCTGCGCGAGCTTCTCGGCGCTCTCGCCGTTCGAGATGGTCCAGTCCTTGCGCAGGCGCGGGTTCGTCATGCGCCAGCCGATCGAGGTGTTCCACATCGTCTGGTTCGCCGCGGGGAAGGGGCGCGGGCTCTTCTCGACGACGAACGGGGCGCGGGTCATCGACTCCACGCCACCCGCGAGGATCACGTCGGCATCCCCGGCCTCGATTGCACGTGAGCCTTGGATCACGGCATCCAGAGACGATCCGCACAGGCGGTTGATCGTCGTTCCGGGAACCGACGACGGGAAGCCCGCGAGCAAGGCGCCGAAGCGCGCGACATTGCGGTTGTCTTCGCCGGCCTGGTTGGCGTCGCCGAAGATCACGTCCTCGATGCGGGCCGGGTCGATACCCGTGCGCTCGACGACGGATGCCATCACGGTCGCGGCGAGGTCGTCGGGGCGGACGTCGGCGAACGCTTTGCCGTGCCGCGCGAAAGGCGTGCGGACGGCGTCGTACACGAAGGATGCGGTCATGGCTCAGGCTTCCTGTTCGATGAGGTCGAGACCCAGCAGGGCCGAGATCTCGGCGTGCGTGTTGTCGCCGAACAGCTCGCGCACGCGGAAGCCGTCGCGGGTGACGTCGAAGACGCCGTGGTCGGTGTAGACGCGCGAGACGCAGCCGACGCCCGTGAGCGGATACGTGCACGCCTCCACGAGCTTGGGCTCGCCGCCCTTGGTGAGCAGGTCGGTCATGACGTAGACGTCCTTCGCGCCGATCGCGAGGTCCATCGCCCCGCCGACCGCGGGAATCGCGCCGGGCTCACCCGTCGACCAGTTGGCGAGGTCTCCCCCCGCCGACACCTGGAACGCGCCCAGCACGCACACGTCGAGGTGACCGCCGCGCATCATTGCGAACGAGTCCGCGTGGTGGAAGAACGCCGCCCCCGCGAGGGCGGTGACGGGCTGCTTCCCCGCGTTGATCAGGTCGGGGTCGATGCGCCCGCGCTCGGGAGCGGGTCCCATGCCGAGCATGCCGTTCTCGGTGTGCAGCACGATCTCGAGACCGTCGGGCAGGTAGTCGGCGACGAGGGTCGGGGCGCCGATGCCGAGGTTCACGACGGCACCTTCGGGGATGTCGGATGCCACGCGGGCGGCGAGCTGCGCGCGGGAGATGCGGGTGGTCACTGTGCTGCTCTCTTCCCCGCGCGCTGCGCGCGAGCTCGACGACGTGCCGGTGCGGAGTGGATGACGGATGCCATCAGGCACCTTCTTCGGAGAGGACGCGGCCCTCGATGTCGACGCCGCCGACGAACTCCCCGTCGCGCAGCCACGCGCGCTCCCCGACCGCGACGACGCGGTCGACGTAGAGGCCCGGAGTCACGACGGCCTCGGGGTCGAGCGAACCGAGCGGCACGATCTCGTCGACCTGCACGACGGTGGTCGCAGCGGCTGCAGCCATGATCGGTCCGAAGTTGCGCGCGGTCTCGCGGTAGATGAGATTGCCCCAGCGGTCGGCGGCGCGGGCGCTGATGAGGGCGACATCGGCACGGATCGGGTACTCGAGCACGTAGTCGCGCCCGTCGATGCGCCGGGTCTCTTTGCCCTCGGCGAGCTGCGTGCCGAACCCGGTCGGAGTGAAGAACCCGCCGATACCGGCGCCCGCGGCACGGATGCGCTCGGCGAGGTTCCCCTGGGGAACGAGCTCGAGCTCGACCTCGCCTGCGCGGTAGAGCCGGTCGAACACCCACGAGTCGCTCTGCCGGGGGAACGAGCAGATCATCTTGCGCACCTGGCCGGCGGCCAACAAGGCGGCGAGCCCCGTGTCGCCGTTGCCGGCGTTGTTGTTGACGACGGTGAGGTCACGGGCGCCGTGCGCGATGAGTGCGTCGATCAGTTCGACCGGCTGTCCGGCACGTCCGAAGCCGCCGATCATCACGGTGGCTCCGTCCGAAATGCCGGCGACGGCCGCCGCGACGTCGGGGACGGTCTTGTCGATCACGCGGGCTCCCATTTGTTCGCTCTGCGTACATGCGTACGTCTTGCGAACACTCTACGCCCACGGCGCGACGGCGACAAGAGTGGGCGCGCAGAACGGCGGCGCGACGGCATCCGGGTCGTTCAAACGGGGGCTCGAGTGTCCAGAACACCCGGACCGCCGGGAGGCGGTCTCAGGAAAAACGTCCGGGTGTTCTGGACACTCACGACGCGATCGCGACGCGCGAGCCCGTCAGATCAGACGAAGATCCGCGTCGATATCGGCGGCCGCCGCGAGGAGGGCCGGGAGGCACTGCTCGCGCCACGCGTCGCCGTCGCCCCGTGCTGTGGCGGAGATGTTGAGCGCCGCGACGACGGTCCCCTCGCGGTCGCGGATGGGCGCGGCGAGCGAGCGAAGCCCCTCCTCGAGCTCGCCGTCGACGAGCGCCCACCCCTGCGCGCGCACGGATGCGAGCTCCTCGAGGATCGCCTCGACATCGGTGCGGGTGCGGGACGTGAGCGGTTCGGGATGGGATGCCGCGACGATCTCGCGAGCGCGACCCTCGGGCTGCGCGGCCAACAGAACGCGCCCCATGCTCGTCGCGTAGGCGGGGAATCGCGTGCCGATCGTGATCCCGACGCTCATGATCCGCCGCGTGGGGACGCGCGCGACATACACGATGTCGGCGCCGTCGAGGACGGCGGACGACACGCTCTCGTCGACCTCGCGCGACAGGCGCTCGAGGTAGGGCTGGGCGAGAGCCGGAAGAGACAGCGCCGAGAGGTAGCTGAAGCCGAGCTCCAGCACCCGCGGCGTGAGCGAGAAGAATCGGCCGTCGGCGCGCACGTATCCGAGCGTCTCGAGGGTGCGCAAGAAGCGCCGCGCGGCGGCGCGGGTGAGATCCGCGCGACGGGCCACGTCACTGAGCGTCAGCGCCGGGTGCTCGGCATCGAAGGTGCGGATGACCTCGAGGCCGCGCGCGAGAGACTGCACGAAGTCGCCCGACCCCGCCTGACCCTCTTCCGCGTCACTCACCCGGCTCACCTTAGCGGGGCTGCCGTCGGCCACTGAGACGGAACGGGTCCGTCCGCAGGGCGGATACTGCGCTCCGAGGCCACCCTCAGGCCCCGGCCACCGGTTCCCGCGCCAGCCGCAGAGCGAGGGCTGTGCGATCGGGCTCGCCGAACTTGCGCAACAGAGCGGAGACGGTGTTCTTCACCGTCCCGTGTGCGAGATGAAGGCGTGCGGCGATCTCGGCGTTGGGGAGCCCCCGGGCGACGAGGTCCGCTACCGCTCGCTCCGCCTCGGTGAGGACGGGTTGCTCCATCTGCACCGGCGTCGACGACAGCACAGCACGGGCGACGCGCGGATCCAGCACGAGCCCACCCGCCAGGACATGGCGTATGGCGCCGATCAACGCGTCCGCTGAGATATCTTTCAGCAGGAATCCAGCGGCCCCCGCGTCCAGCAGCTGACGCACGAGACGCGCGTCGTCGAACGTCGTGAGGACCAGGACCGGAAGGTCGGGATGAGACACCGCGCACCGCTGGACGAGTCCGAGACCGTCGAGCACCGGCATGCGGGCATCGGCCAGCACGAGGTCGGGCGCAAGCCCCGGTATGAGAGCGAGTGCCCGCTGCCCGTTCTCGGCCTCACCGACCACCTCGATCGCAGAGTCCGTCTCGAGGATCATGCGAAGGCCTCGCCGGAGAAGCTCCTGGTCATCGACGATGAAGACGCGCACGGAACTCACGCGAGCCCGCGAATCAGCGCGGGACGGAGTTCGAGCGCCACCCGGAAGCCGGTGGGAGTCCGCTCCGCGGTGAATGCCCCACCGATCCGCTCGGCGCGCGCGCGGAGCGATCGCAGACCGAAGCCCTCGATCAACGGGCCGGTCGACGCTCCGGCCCCATCGTCCTCGATCACCGCGGAGAGGTCGGCGGCGCCCACGACCATTCGCAGATCGACGGATGCCGCATCGGAGTGACGCACGACGTTCGTCAACCCTTCCTGAACGAAACTCAGCAGCAGGAGCGCGTGTTCATGACTCAGCGCGGAGTCGTCGCCCTCGATGGACACCCGGATGTCGATCCCCGTGCCCCGGAACGCCTCGGCGACAGCGCGGAACGCCTCGGCGTTGCGGAGGGTGGTGAGCTCGACGGGGTGCATGGCACGGACGAGCCGACGCATCGCATCGAGCGACTCCCCCACCAGCTGTCGCGCACGACGCGTCTCTTCGCGCGCCGCGGGCGAGTCGCCCACGCGATCCGCATAGTCGAGCGACATCCCAATGGCGGTCAGCCGGTGCCCCAGGCCGTCGTGGAGTTCCCGCGCCGTGCGCTCGCGTTCGCGAGCGAGTGCGAGGTCACGGTCGGTGTCGAGACGGCTGCGGAGTTCGGCGTTGACGGCATCCAGTTGTACGAGCGCCGCACGCAGTTCCTCCCCAACCCGGAAGCTGTCGCGCAGTATCGCCGCCACGGCCGCCGCCACGCCGGCGAAGACCGCGGCGACGGCGGCTTCACCGATCATGAGCTCGGGTGCGCTCCCGGCGGACAGATGGAGGGCGACGACGAGTCCCACGAGAGCGGCAGCGTAGCCCCAGACCACGGCGGCCGCCGTGAATGTCACACCGAGGACGAGACATGCCGCCCAGACGATGCCGTAGTACAACGATCCGTTTCCGAACGCCATCGTCACCGTCGCGATGGTCGCGAAGGCGATCGCGGCAGCGCGAGACCGCTGCCCCGAGCGACGCCACAGCACCCACACGGCCATGGAGCCGATCAGCAGCGAGGACACCGCGGCCGAAGCCCACCCCGGCCTCCGGTCCAGCGATGCGACAACCATGAGAGCCGGTCCCGCCCACCCGATGACGGCGGCAAGATCGAGCAACAGCGCGCGACGGTTCGGGGTCCCGGACATACGCTTCAGCTAAGCACGCGCTCTCGTCCCTCACACGTGACTGCGGTCACGACTTCGGCCCGCTCGCGCGTGACCGGGGTCGTCCGCGATCGTGACTCCCGGGACGGGATCGCCGCCCCGGCGCTCCGTAGCGTCCTCGGCATGAACGTCACACAAGTCCCGCCCGCCCCCGGCACGAGGTCGGTCGCTCCGCGACTGGCGCTGGGACCGCTCGGCATCACCGTCCGAGTCGTCGTGGCCATCGGCATCCTGATCATCGCCAACCTCGTTCCCGCGCTCGCGACCGGCCTCCTGGTCCTGGTGCCCGGGGCGTCCGAGGTCTTCGGCGGATCGTCGCCGTGGGGCTTCGGGCTCGCGGTCGTCCTCCAGTCACTCGTCCTCGGCACCGTCGTGCTCGGCGTGTGGGGGTGGATCAACGGAGTCGAGCGCGCGCCGCTCCGCGCGGCCGGATGGAGCGCGAACAGGCTCTCGGCCGTGTGGCTCCTGCTCGGCATCGGGCTCTCCGCCGGAACGGTCGTCGCGGTGACAGCACTGATCCCCGCCGACGGTCCCGTCCGGAGCGATTCGACACTCTTCTCCGGGCAGACGGATCCGGTCATGATCTCGTTGCTGATCGCGTACTCACTCGGCCTCGCCTTCCTGCAGCAGGGGATCCCGGAGGAGCTGCTCTTCCGCGGGATGCTGCTCTGGCGACTGCGGGAGCGCCCGATTCTCGCCGTGGCTGTCACCACTCTC
The DNA here is from genome assembly GCF_029222405.1 of Microbacterium sp. Kw_RZR3. NCBI lineage: Bacteria > Bacillati > Actinomycetota > Actinomycetes > Micrococcales > Microbacteriaceae > Microbacterium > Microbacterium sp. Kw_RZR3. The sequence goes on from NZ_JARHXC010000182.1 coordinate 10,273, forward strand.
GCGTTCACGCTGATCCATCTCGTGTCCAACGGCGGGCAGCAGTCACCGTGGGAGCACGTGCTGTATCTCGCACTGCCCTTCGGATTCGGCCTGCTCGCGGTCGGCCTGCTCTTGTGGACGGGCTCGCTCTGGGCTGCGGTGGGGGTGCACGGCGGATTCCATGTCGGCACCGTGATCGCCGGCACGCTCCTCCCGCCGGTGACTCCTGCCACATCCTGGCTCGCCATCGGGTCAGTGCAATCCGTCATCGGCATCACCCTGATCGTCACCGCACTGCGCAACGGCAGACGCATTCCCGATGGGACGACGGCTCGCCCGTGACACGCACATCCCCTCCCGCGGCGCAAGCCGCCTGGCATCCGGACGCTCCTCGTGTCTGCTGGGTTCTCCACCGAGAGAACGAGGGATGCCATGGGAGTTGCACGCTGGGTCGGGACCGGAGCCGTGGGGCTGGCGGGAGCCGTGCTCGCACGAACGGCGATCGGTCGCGCGGTCGCCGCGGGAACGGTGGCCTACCGCGTGTGGACCGACCCGAAGGTGCAGAAGGTGCGCCGCCGGGTCGTGGCGAAGATGCGGAAGCAGCGCGCGAAGCGCTGAGCTCAGCGCCCCGGGATCACGCCCAGCACGACGGAAGCGATGCCGGCGACTCCCAGGACGGCCGAGTACAGCCATCGGTGGTCCATATCGATGGCGCGGGTGTAGTAGCCGTTGACGCGGGCCGCGGTCGTCGGGAAGTGCAGCCACGCTGTGGCGAGGAGCACGAACGGCGCGGCGAGCGCCACCAGGAAGACGGCGTACGCGGTCCATCGAAGCGCGGGATGATCGCTCACCCCGTCGGCGATCCGACCGGTCATGTACATGATCGGCAGCGTCGTGAAGCCGATGATCGAGCAGCTCACCCCGAGCACGTAGTAGCTCCACGAGTGCGCACGGCTCTTCACCGGCTTGGCCCGCGGCGCGCGGATCGGAACCCGGAGACGCCAGACGACCATCGCGACCGCGCCCGCGAGGAACAGCGCGCCCGCGGCGAGATCCACGCGGCGGTCCAGCACCGCCTCGGTGGCCTGGCGCTCGGCCGCCGACACGAACTCGGTCGGGTCGAAGCTCTGCAGCGCGAGGTAGAGGATCGTGGCTCCGGTCGCGAGACCCGCGACCATGAACGCCATGCGCGGGACGACGCGGACGTTCTGCGCCAGCATGTCGGCCGTGGCGCCGTAGAGCGCGGGGTTCAGGCCGAGCGTCAACCCGAGTCCGACGAGTGTCGTCAGCGCCGCCGTCCACCGGGTGAGGTCATCCACGTGCGGACTCCTCTCGGGCAGGGGCGGATCCCGGATGCCATGGGTCGTGCCATCGTATCGGCGGGCGTCGTCATCCGAGAGGCAACGGCGACAGCGGCTTGGTCACCCCGAAAGCGAACGTCGTGTCGATGGACGCGAGCGACGGAATGGCCCGCAGGTGCTCCCGGAGCAGGCGCTCGTACTCTTCGAAGCTCGGGGTCACGATGCGCACGAGGTAGTCCCAGTCGCCCGCGAGGAGGTGCGCCTCCACGATGTTCGGGAGAGCTCGCAGACGCTCCTCGACGGCGTCGACCGTCGCCCCCTCGTGAGAGGCGAGACGCAGGCGGACGAACGCCGTGATCGTGAGGTCGACGGCCTTCGGAGAGACGACCGCACGGTATCCCTCGAGGATGCCGGCCTGCTCGAGCTGACGAACGCGGCGCAGGCACGGTGACGGTGACAGACCGATCCGGTCGGCGAGGTCCTGGTTGGACAGGCGGCCGTCTCGCTGAAGCTCGTCGAGGATGCGGCGATCGATGTCATCCAAAGCGTGCACGTAGCAGATTCTGCCAATATGGCGAGGCTCAGAGCAATATTCGCAATCGCCTGCGCGGGACGAGTTCTTACTCTGGCGAGGTGACCACTTTCGCGCTCTCCCCGCGTCTCGCCCTGTCGCGCGGCACGCTCATCGGTGTCGCCGCTCTTTCCGGCGTCGTCGCGCTGTGGTCGGCGTTCGCGCTGTCGACACGCGCGATCGAGGGAGCAGGCCTCACGACCGGGGATGCCGCGATCCTCCGCTTCACCGTGCCCGCGCTCCTTCTCGCCCCGTGGATCCCTCGAACACTGCGCGCCCTCCGCGGCGCCGGCGCAGGCGCGCTCGGTCTCGTGCTCCTCGCCGGCCTCCCGCACTTCCTCCTCTTCGCGTGGGGCGCAGAGCTCACCTCGGCCGGGCTGACCGGTCTCCTCGTCCCCGGCACGGTTCCGCTCTTCGTCACGCTCCTGCTCTTCCTCCGTCACCGCACACCCGTCTCGCGGCGACGTCTCGGCGCTCTCGCCGCCATCGTCCTCGGTGTCGCGGCGAGCGCGATGCTCCGCGGCGGCGCGGCCGATCTCGGTGGGGTCGTCGTGCTCCTGGCCGCGGGCCTCGTGTGGGCGCTCTACACGGTGGGACTGGCATCCCTTCGACTGGATCTGGTGAGCGTCATCGTCGTCATCAGCGTCACCTCCGCGATCGTCGCGCTCACCCTGGCGGTGACCGGTGTGCTCCCCTCGCACCTGTTCGCCGGGACGCTCCCGGCCCCGCAGATCGCGACGTACGCGCTGGTCCAGGGCGTCGGCACGGGCCTGCTCTCGACCGCGTGCTACGTGCTCGCCGTGAAGCACCTCGGGAGCAGCCTGGCCTCGAGCGCGGGGGCTCTCAGTCCCGTCCTCACCGCGGTCGTGGCCGTCCCGCTGCTGAACGAACCGCTCACCGCGGGCCTCGCGATCGCTCTCGCGCTGATCGTGTCGGGCGTCGCGGTGTTCAACCTGGCGCCGCGGCGCTGAGCCCGCGGCATCCGTTCTCCGCATGGTTCCGAATACGGTGTGACGGGCATACCGCGTGCGTCCGTCGGGAACGAGGGATGCCATGGCCACCGAAACCACGACGGACGCAGGTGCTGCTCGCCGACCGCGCTCATGGATCTGGGCGCCGCTCACCGGGATCGTGTCGGCTCTCGTTCTGCTCGGCAGCGCGGAGCTGTTGGCGGCGATCTTCGCCCGATCGGCCAGCCCGGTCCTCGCCGTGGGCTCGTTCATCGTCGACATCGTGCCGCGCCCGCTGAAGGAGCTGGCGATCACGTTGTTCGGCGAATCGGACAAGATCGCACTCCTGGTCGGAGTGGGTCTGGGGGCCGCCGTCGCCGCCGCGGTCGCGGGCGTGCTCGAGTACCGGTTCCGCTTCGTCGGGGCAGTCCTCCTCGCGATCGGCGGGGCGCTGGCCACCGCCGCCATCGTGACCCGCGCCGGCGCCGGCGCTCTGGCATGGCTGCCGCCCGTCGTCGGCACCGCCGCCGGTGTCGCGATCCTGCTCGTCCTGACCGCGCGGCTGCGCCGCTGGGTGGCCCATGCCTCGGCCGCGGACGCTCCCGCTGCCGGGGTCGATCGTCGCGGATTCTTCATCGTCTCGGGGATCGCCGCCGCGACCGCGATCGTCGTGGGCGTCGGCGCTCGCGTCGTGAATGTCGCGACGGCGTCGGTCGCAGCCGCTCGCGACGCCCTCCGTCTCCCCGCGGCGCGCAGCACCGTGACCGTCCCCGCGGGTGCCGACCTCGGCGTGCCGGGTGTGACGCCGATCATCACGCCCAACGCGGACTTCTACCGCGTGGACACCGCGCTCACCGTCCCGAACGTCGACCCGACGACCTGGAGGCTGTCGATCGAGGGAATGGTCGACACGCCGATCGAGCTCAGCTTCGACGACCTCGTCGGCATGGGGCTCGACGAGTACGGCGTGACCCTCACCTGCGTGTCGAACGAGGTCGGCGGAAACCTCGTCGGAAACGCGATCTGGACCGGAGTTCCCATCCGCGACGTGCTGCGCAAAGCGGGCCCCCAGAGCGGTGCCGACATGGTGCTCTCCGAGAGCGTCGACGGATACACGGCATCCACTCCCCTCGCCTCTCTCGTCGACGACGACCTGGACGCCATCTTCGCGGTGGCCATGAACGGCGAACCGCTGCCGTTCGAGCACGGCTTCCCGGTACGCATGGTCGTTCCGGGACTGTACGGGTACGTGTCGGCGACGAAGTGGGTCACCAAGCTGACCGTGACGCGTTTCGATCAGGCGGAGGCGTACTGGACACCCCGCGGCTACGCGGCCGAAGCGCCGATCAAGATGTCGTCGCGCGTGGACACCCCGAAGATCGGCAATCCGGTTCCGGCGGGCACCGTGGTCATCGCCGGTATGGCGTGGGCGCAGCCCGTCGGCGTGCAGGCCGTCGAAGTGAGTATCGACGATGGCGACTGGCAGCAGGCGACCCTGTCGACCCCGATCAACGATCAGTCGTGGGTGCAGTGGAAGCTCGACTGGAACGCCGACGCGGGCACGCACTACATCGTCGTGCGCGCGCGGGATAAGCAGGGCAATCTGCAGATCCAGGAGCAGGCGGCCATCGCCCCGAACGGGTCGAGCGGTTGGCAGCGCACCCTCGTGACCGTCAGCTGAGGCGCGCGATGGTTTCCTCACGCTGTTCGCCCTGTCAAGTCCTGGTGCGATCCTCGCACGGACAGGAAAATCAAGAAATGCCCTCAGCAAGCATTCCCGAGTGTTCCACCCTGTCCCGGTGAACGCATCCGCGCAGTCTTCTCCTCCCGGCGGTTCCGGACTCGACGGAACCGCCCGCGGTGAACGACCGCTGGCGACCTTCCGCCGTGTCCTGCCGACCGACTGGGACGATCAGGTCGATCAGTTCGCCATCGTCAAGCTCGACGGCGGGGGTTTCGTCCGCGGATGGAACCTCGGGGCGGAGCTCATAAAGGGCTACACCGAAGACGAGATCGTCGGCTCGCACTTCTCACGCTTCTATCGCGAGGAGGATCGGCGACGCGGCGTTCCGGATAGCCTCCTGGCGTCCGCCCAGCGCGACGGTCACGTCGAAGACACGGGATGGCGGGTCCGCAAGGACGGGACCGAGTTCTGGGCGCGCGTCACCATCTCCGCCATCCGCAGCGACCAGGGGCAGGTCCTCGGGTTCGTCAAGATCGTGCGCGACCTGACGAGCGAGAAGCAGGCCGCCGACGAACAAGCTGCCCTTCAGCGCACCTTCGCCCACGACCTGCTCTCCCCGGTGACCGCTCTGCGCGGCTACCTCGACCTTCTCGCCGACGAGCTCCCCGCGGACCACCGGCTGTTGCGCCTGGCGTCCGAGGCGAGCGAACACCTGGTGGCGATGGCTCAGGCCCTCGCGACCAACGCCACGACGCGGCCCGAGCGCGAGCGACGGCGGGCGACGCTCGATCTCGTCGCACGCGGGGCCGTGGCTCTCGTCCTCCCGGGCGACAGTACGGGGCGCGTCGTCTTTGGACGAATGGATGCCATCCCCGTCACGGGCGACGTCCTGGGTCTGCGCCGCGCGGTGGCCAACGTCCTCGAGAACGCGGCCAAGTACTCTGACGACGAGATCACCGTCGAGACGTATGAGACCGACGAGGGAGCAGTGATCTCCGTGAGCGATCGCGGTCGCGGCATCCATCCCGACGATCTGCATTCGATCGTCGAAGAGGGAGAACGCGGCCGGTTGGCCGACCCCCACGACGGCGGAAGCGGCATCGGTCTCGCGAGCGTTCAGCGCGTCGTGACCGAGCATCACGGTGTGTTGCGCATCACCAGCGAGCCGGGAGTGGGGACCCGGGTCACCATCTCGGTGCCGCGGGCCGACGATCTAGAGCTCTGAGGGCACCAGCGTCGCCCCGGCGCGCTCGATCTCGGCCAGCGCGGCCTCACTGGATGTGGGGTGCACGCCGGCGACGAGGTCGGTGAAGACCCGCACCGTGCGTCCCGCCGCGATGGCGTCGAGGGCTGAGGCGCGCACGCAATAGTCGGTCGCGATGCCGGCGATGTCGATGTCACGGATGCCGTGGGCGTCGAGGATGTCGGCCGCGGTCTGCCCGTCATCCGAGACACCCTCGAACAACGAATACGCCGGATGCCCCTGCCCCTTCTTGAGGTGATGAGTCACCCGCCCCGCGTCGAAGATCGCGTCGTACTCGGCCCCCTCGGTCCCCGCGACGCAGTGCACCGGCCACGAGTCGACGAAATCGGGGGTGGCCGAGAAGTGACCGCCGTTGTCGTCGTCGCCGTGATGCCAGTCGCGCGAGGCGACGATCACGGCGTACTCGTCGGCATGCGTGGCGAGGTAACGCGAGATGCGCTCGGCGACGGCGTCGCCACCGGCGACTCCGAGAGCCTCGTGCTCGGTGAAATCGTTCTGGACATCGACGATGAACAGTGCCCTGGTCATGCGTCGAGCCTACGCGCGCTCCCGCGGGTGGCGGGCTGCCCGTCGCGCGGGTCCCGGCCCGCGCTCGCGCCGCTAGCCGACTGCGCGTGGTCGCGACGCCACAGCTTCGACGGCCACCAGATCGCCGAGCCGAGGTCGTACGCGAGCGCCGGGACGAGGAGCGAGCGGACGACGAAGGTGTCGAGCAGAACGCCGAAGGCCACGATGAACGCGAGCTGGGCGAGGAAGAGGATGGGGATCACACCCAGCGCCGCGAAGGTCGCCGCGAGCACGAGACCCGCCGACGTGATCACCCCGCCCGTCGCGACGAGCCCGCGCAGGATGCCGGAGCGCGTGCCATGAGCGAGGGATTCCTCGCGCACACGCGACATCAGGAAGATGTTGTAGTCGACCCCGAGGGCGACGAGGAACACGAAGCCGTACAGCGGAACCGAAGGGTCCGCGCCGGGGAAGTCCAGGGGCCCGTTGAAGACGAGGGCGCTCACGCCCAGCGCCGCCCCGAACGACAGGATGACCGTGCCGATGAGGAGCACCGGCGCGACGATCGACCGCAGCAGCGCCATCAGGATCAGTAGGATCACCGCGAGGACGATCGGGATGATGAGAGTGCGGTCGCGGATCGACGTGTCGATGGAGTCGATGTCGGTCGCGGTCACCCCTCCCACCAGGGCCGTTCCCTCCCCCAGCGCATCGGCGAGATCGACGCGGAGCTGACGGACCGTGTCGTCGGCCGCGGCCGAATCCGCCGTGTCGGTGAGCGTCGCGGCCAGGAGCACGTCGCCGTCGGACACGGTGGGCGCGGGTGCCGGTGTCCCCGGAGGGCCGAACGCGGTCGTCACGAGGCTGCCGTCCACCGCCTGGACGGGTGCCTGTCCGCCGATCGCATCGGTGGAGAGGACGGCGACCGAGTCGATGCCGCTCGCCCGGTCGAGCACCTCGACCGCTGTCGCGGCCCGGTCCTCGGACACCAGGACGTACGCGGGGCTGCCCGAGCCGCCCGGGAAGTGCTCGGCGAGTGCCGCCTGACCGTCGCGGGCCTCGGAGGCGCCCAGCACGAGATCGCTCGAGGGAACGCCGTCCGCGCGGAGCTGCGTCAGGCCCGCGCACGCCGCGAGGAGGACGACCGTGCAGACGATCCACACCGGTCGCGCCCGTCGGGCGACGAAGCGCGCCTGGCGGGGCCACAGCCCCTTCACCGGAGCCGTGAGGTCGTCGGGGAGATCGGTCGCACCGGCCTTGGGGAGGAAAGGCCAGAAGGCCGCGCGCCCGAACAGGGCGAGAAGAGCCGGCAGGAACGTCAACGCCGATAGCACGGCGAAGGCGATGCCGATCGAGGCGATCGGACCGAGGGCGCGGTTGGTGGCGAGGTCGGACAGTAGCAGGCAGAGGAGCCCCGCGATCACGGTGCCACCCGAGGCCAGGATCGGCTCGACCGCTCCCTTCCACGCCCGGATCGTGGCATCCCACCGCTTGTCTCCCGCGCCGATCGCCTCGCGGAACCGCGCCACGTACAGCAGCGCGTAGTCGGTCGCAGCCCCGATGACGAGGATGAACAGGATGCCTTGCACCTGACCGTTGAGCACGACGATGCCGGCGAACGCGAGCCACCACACCGTCAGCAGAGCCACGCACAGGGCGAACACCGAGGTGAGCAGCACGAGGATCGGCAGGAGGGGCGACCGGTAGACGACCACGAGGATGACGAACACGGCGCCGAGGGCGACGATGAGCAGCAGACCGTCGATGCCGAGGAAACCCTTGACCAGGTCGGCCGTGAACCCCGCCGGACCGGTCACCCACGCCTGCACCCCGGCCGGGACGTCTGACGCGACGAGTGTCCGCACGGCCTCCACGACCTCGCGCACTTCTCCGGAGCTGTCGAGGGGCAGGAAGATCTGCGCGGCCTGCCCGTCCTCGGAGACGACGGGTGGGGATGCCTCCCCCTCGACTCCCTCGAGTTCGGCGGCCGCGGTGGCGAGAGTCTTCAACGCCGTCAGCTGCGCGTCCGAGAGCGCCGTGCCGTCCGTCGTCTCGGCGACGATGAGTGCCGGGATCGTGTCGCCGCCGGTGAAGTCGGTGAGACGCTCGCTGACGCGCGTGGCATCCGCCGACTGCGGAAGGAACGACGACTGGTCGTTCGTCGCGACCTCGTCGACCTTGCCGAAGAACGGGCCGCCGATCGATCCGCCGACCACCCAGATCAGCACGAGCAGGCTCGGGATGCCGATGCGCAGCCAGCGTGAGACGCGCGGCGCGACGCGGTCGCGGCGAAGAGAAGGGGTCGAGGTGGAGCGAGCCATATCGCTAGCTTATCTAGCTACATGACTTTCGCGCCAGTTCTCACCCCCGCGCGAAGAGCACCACGATCGACAGCACGAAAGCGACGAGTCCGAGCCCGAGGATCCCGGCCGCGAGCAACGAGACGAACCGCACCACGGGAGAGGCACGCGTGAGACGCATGCGGTGCGCGCTTCCCCGGCGATAGAAGATGTCGGCCATGTCGGCGGACCCGATCTTCGCGTCGTCGTGGGAGGAGAGCGGGGCTTCGTTGACTCCACCCTGATCGTCGAACCACCGGACCACGCGGCCCCCGTCGACCTCCTCCACCACGGCACGGGCCGGGAGCCAGGTCCCGTCGGCGAGCAGCAGCACGACGGCGAGGAGGGCGAGCAGCGTCCCGCCGCCCAGCCCCACCCACGTGAAGATCTCGATGACGGCGTCGAGGGCGTTCGACACGGGGGTCTCCTGCGGGTCGCGGACGGGACGGCCTCCGTCGGGCCAGGGCAGAACGGGTGACGTCAGCCTAGCGGGCCGCCTCGATCGGGCTCGCGAGGCGACGCGTCCACACGAGCGCGAGAACGAGCGGGACCGCCGCGACCACGCCGAACGACATGTCGATCAGCTGCCACCCGAGCGGCAGTCCACGGAGCGCGCCCGCGATGGCCGCGAGCGGCACGATGCCGGCGCACGCGATGAGGCCCCAGACGATGACCCAGACATTGCGCACGGGATCGACGAGCGGCCCGAGGAAGGCCACCGCGATGAGGAGATGGGCGAACGCGAGCCAGTCCGTGCCGTAGGAGATGAACGGATACGCCGCGGCCGTGGCATCCAGGCCCTCGGCGACGCGGTTCACCCACCACACGGCGCCCGGCAGGATCGAGCCCACGTTCAGCTGCGCCAGCACGTCCCGCGCCAGAGCAAGCTCCTCGCGCAGGGGGAAAGCGGTCACTCCACTCACGACGAGACCGACGACGACCACCGTCAGACAGAAGCGGACGCGGCGCAGTAGAGCGGGTGCGAGGGTCATGCGGCCTCCCGGGCTGTGCTCCCGAGAGTACGACCGCGGCCGTCGTGGCACCGCGAGATGCCTCGATGGCGAGCGACCGCGTCGAGGGAACCGGGCAGCGGTCGCACGCCGAGTTCCCTGGCCGCGAGCACCCACCGCGTCGAAGCGGCCGTGAACGGCAGAAGGCCCGGGGTGTCCCGGGCCTTCTGTGGTGGAGCCGCCTGAGGGAATCGAACCCTCGACCTATTCATTACGAGTGAATCGCTCTGCCGTCTGAGCTAAGGCGGCGTGTGCGCGCTGTCGCGTGCACGATCATCGATCTTACATGCTCCAGCGCGTGTCGACGCACGCGTCAGTAGTCGCCGGTCGCCGAGAGGTCGGCGAGGATCTCGCGGCTCGACGAGAGACCCAGCCGCGTGGCGCCCGCGGCGATCATCTCTTCGGCCGCCGCGCGGGTGCGGATGCCCCCGGATGCCTTGACCTCGGCGCGATCGCCGACCGTGCGCTTCATGAGCTCGACCGCGTGCACGCTCGCTCCGCCGGCGGGGTGGAAGCCCGTCGAAGTCTTCACGAAGTCGGCGCCCGCGGCGACCGCCGCCTCGCAGACGGCGACGATGGCGTCGTCGGAGAGCGCAGCCGACTCGATGATGACCTTGAGGACCGTGGGTGCGGGAGCCGCCGCTCGCACGGCGCGGATCTCGGTCTCGACGATGTCGTAGCGTCCCTCGATCGCCGCGCCCACGTCGATGACCATGTCGATCTCGTCGGCACCCTGGGCCACGGAGAGCGCGGCCTCGGCGGCCTTGACCTCGGCGTGGTGCTTGCCGCTCGGGAAACCGCACACGACCGCGACCTTGAGCCCGGCGGGCACATCGACGGGCAGGAACGACGGCGACAGGCAGACGCTGTACGTGCCGAGCTCGGCGCCCTCGGCGATGATGCGCTCGACGTCGGCGCGCGTGGCCTCGGGCTTGAGCAGCGTGTGGTCGATGTAGCGGGCCAGGTCGGTGACGGGCGCGGTCATGGGGACTCCTTCGGGTGGGACGTGAACCAGCCTAGGTGTTCCGACCTGGGCGGCGGCGAGACGGAGCGGACCGCCCTCACTCGCAGCGCAGGCCGTTCTCGGGCACGGTCCCGTCGACGAGATAGGCATCGACGGCGTCGGTCACGCACGCTTTGCCCTTGTTGTAACCGAGGTGGCCTTCGCCGACGTTCGTGATGAGGACGCCCTGCGAGAGCTGCTCGGCGAGGCGCTGCGCCCCCACGTAGGGGGTGGCGGGGTCGCCCGTGGTTCCGATGACGACGATGGGCGGCGAGCCCTCCGCCGTGATCGCTCCGCGCGTCCCGGTCGGCGGGGCCGGCCATGAGGCGCAGACGTCGACGCCCTCCCAGTACGGGGCCGTCGTCGGGGCGGCCTCGGCCAGACGTTGACGGAACGCCGCGTCATCGGCATCCGACCCCTCGTCGGGGTAGTCCATGCAGTTGTACGCGATGAAGGCTTCCATGGTGTTGCTGGCGTAACTGCCGCCCTGGCGGTCGTTGTAGAAGTCGGCGAGCTGGAACGCGACGTCGGCGCGACCGTTGGCGACATCCGTCAAGGCTGCACGCAGGTACGGCCAACTGTCTTGGCTGTAGAGCGCGGCGACGATCGCCGTCATGAGCGTGTCTCCCCCGAGCTGACGCCCATCGCTCGCCGTGATCGGGCGCGCGTCGACCCGGGCGAGCGTCGCCGCCAGGTCGGACATCGCATCGTCGACGAAGCCCCCGTAGGGGCACTCCGACAGGGTGAGACAGTCGGCCATGAAGGCGCGCAGGGACTGCTCGAAGCCCTCGGCCTGACCGATCGAGGCTTCGGACTGCGACTGGGTCGGGTCGATCCCCCCGTCGAGCACCATGCGGCCGACCCGTTCGGGGAAGAGTCCCGCGTAGGTGGTGCCGAGGAACGATCCGTACGAGAAGCCCAGGTAGTTGAGCTTCGGGTCGCCCAGGACCGCGCGCAGCAGGTCCATGTCGCGTGCGGAGTTCTCGGTGCTGATGTAGGGCAGGATGCCGTCGCTGTTCGCGTCGCACGCCTGGGCGAAGGCGGCGGCGCGCTCCTTCAGGGCCTGCTCGCGTTCGTCGCTGCCGCGCGCGCCGGGCGGGATGTCGTAGAAGTAGCTGTCGAGACCCTTCGCGTCGTAGCAGCTGACCGCCGTCGAGGCACCCACGCCGCGGGGATCGAAGCCGATCACGTCGTACGCATCGGCCAGCTTCTGGTCGACGAGGATCGACAACGACGACTTCACGAGGTCGACGCCACTGGCGCCGGGACCGCCGGGATTGGTCAGGAGCGAGCCGAGGGGCGTGCCGGAGGTCGCGCGGTGTCGGACGACGGCGAGCTGCAGATCGCCCTTCGAGGGGTCGCTGTAGTCGCGGGGGGCCGTGACCGTGGTGCAGTCGAGGCCGGTGCCGCACTCCTCCCAGGTCAACGCCTGCGAGTAGTAGGGCAGCAACTCGGGGGCCACGCCGTCGGTCTGCGGCGCGAGAGAGGGCCCCGGGGCCGGTGCGGCAGGCGGGATCTGGGCGTAGAGACAACCCGAGAGGGCGAGGATCGCGGTCGCGAGACCCGCGACGAGGGCGACGACGCGACGACGCGCGTTCACGGTGCCGACCCGTCGGCCACGGTGATCAGCAGACTCTCGAGCGCGAGCAGGGGGGCCGCGTTCTGCTCGAGATTGCGCCGGGTCTCGGAGATCCGATCGAGCACGCCGAGCGTGCGCGCCGGAGACCACTCCCCCGCGAGCACGCGGAGGCCGTCGGCGCGCTCGCCGTTGACCAGATCGGTGTCGCGGCCGAACTGCAGCATGACGACGTCGCGGAAGAGCGACTGCAGGTCGGTCAGCACGCGATCGATTCCGTCCCGGAGGCTCCGTGTCGCCCGCCGCTTCTGGTCGTCCTCGAGGGCGTTGACCTGGCCGCGCACCGACGGGGGTACCGCGGCGCCCTCGGCGACACCGAGCATGCGCAGCAGGTTGCGTCGCTCTTCTTCGTCTCGGGTCGCGGTCAGCGCCTTGGCGTCGTCGGTCGCGAGCCGCACGATCCGCCCGGCGACCTCGACGGCGTCGCCGATGCCGCGGACGCCGAGGACCGCGGCGAGCGTCTCAGCCCGACGGGCGCGCGCGTCGTCGTCAGTCGCGAGCCGCTGAGCCATTCCGATGTGGCGCTGCGCGTGACGGGCCGACTCTTCGGCGACATCGGGGGCGGCCCCCGTGCGCTCGACGATGAGTGCCGCGACATCGGAAACCGAGGGCTCTCGCAGGCGCAGGACGCGAACTCGCGAGCGGATCGTGGGGAGCAGGTCGGCGTCGCTGGGCGCGCAGAGCACCCATACCGTCTGCTCGGGCGGCTCTTCGAGCGCCTTGAGGAGGACGTTGGAGGTGCGCTCGGCCATGCGGTCGGCGTCTTCGACCACGATGACGCGGTATCGCCCGAGCGAGGGGGCGAACGAGGCGCGTTCGACGAGCCGGCGCGCTTCGTCGATGCGGATGACGACCTGCTCGGTCCGGAGCGCCGTGAGGTCGGGATGGGTACGGGCGATCACCTGACGCTGTGCGGGTATGTCACCCGGGTCGGCGATGAGCGCAGCCGCGAAGGCGTAGGCGAGGGTGGAACGGCCCGAACCGGGAGGCCCGGTGATGAGCCAGGCGTGCGCGAGAGCCGAGGGGTCGGAGGCCGCCGCCTGCAGCGTCTGTACGGCCTCGGGCTGTCCCCACACGGCGTCCCAGGGGAACGGCGCGGGAACGGCCACGTCGGGTGAGGGGTCGAGCACGGCGGGCATGCGTTCCACCCTAGACGCGGGTTCCGACAGCGCCGCTGGCGATCCGCTGTGCGCTCGCCTCGTGAAACGGCGTCACCCGATACGCGATGCCACGGCCTCGCGCACGCGGGCGGCGAGGACGGGCACGGGCTGGCGTGCGTCCAGCACGAGGAAGCGTGCGGGCTCGGCCGCCGCGAGGGTCAGGAAACCCGCGCGCACCCGAGCGTGGAACTCCTCCTTCTCGGCCTCGAGTCGGTCGAACGGCTTGGCGTCTGCGTCGAGGCGCGTCCGGGCCGCAGCGGGGTCGAGGTCGAGGAGCACGGTCAGATCGGGAAGCAGCCCGCCGGTCGCCCACAGTGAAAGCTCGCGGATGTCGTCGGAGTCGAGCACTCGCCCGGCCCCCTGGTACGCGACGGAGGAGTCGAGGTACCGGTCCTGGATGACGACCTCGCCGCGCGCGATCGCCGGGCGGACGACGGTCTCGACGTGGTGCGCGCGATCCGCCGCGTAGAGCAGAGCCTCGGCGCGTGGCGCGATGTGTCCGCGGTGGTGCAGCACGATGTCGCGCACGAGGATGCCCACCTCGGTACCGCCGGGTTCACGCGTGCGGACGGTCTCGCGGCCGCTCTCGCGAAGCCACTCCTCGAGGAGCGCCGCCTGGGTGGTCTTGCCGGCGCCGTCGCCGCCCTCGAACGTGACGAACAGACCGGGTCCCCCGGCCGTCGCGGCTCGGGGAGCGCGCGGCGGCCGGGTCGAATCCGCGGTCACGACTTCTTCGCCGGGGCCTTGCGGGTGGTCGTCGTCTTCCGTGCGGCGGTCTTCTTCGGGGCGGGACCCTTGGCACGCTTGTCGGCGATGAGCTCGACGGCGCGCTCGAAGGTGATGGCCATGGCATCCTCACCGCGCGGGACCGTGGCGTTCGTCTCACCGTCGGTGACGTACGGACCGAAGCGGCCGTCCTTGAGCTTGATCGGCTTGCCGCTCACGGGATCGGCGTCGAACTCCTTCAGGGCGCTCGACGCGCGACGTGCCCCGTACTTGGGCTCGGCGTACTTCGCGAGGGCCTCTTCGAGCGTGATGTCGAAGATCTGCTGCTCGTTGTCGAGCGAACGCGAGTCGGTGCCCTTCTTCAGATACGGGCCGAAGCGCCCGTTCTGCGCCGTGATCTCGGCCCCCGACTCAGGGTCGACGCCCACGACACGCGGGAGCGACAGCAACTGCAGCGCGGTGTCGAGGTCGATGGTGTCGACCGACATCGAGCGGAACAGCGACGCGGTGCGCGGCTTGGGAGCCGCATCCTTCTTCGTCGTCTTCTTCTTCGGCTGCTCGACGACCTCACCCGTGGCGGGGTCGACCTCCTCGGGGTCCTCGGGCTCGACCTCTTGCACGTACGGACCGAAGCGGCCGTCCTTCACGACGACGAGCTTGCCGTTCTCGGGGTTCTCGCCGAGCACACGGTCACCGGCCACGGGAGCGTCGATGAGCTCCTGCGCCTTCTCGGGCGTGAGCTCGTCGGGCGCGAGATCCTCGGGGATGTTGACGATGCGCGGCTTCGCCTCGGGATCGGCGCCGGGCTCGGTGACCTCGAGGTACGGGCCGTACTTGCCGAAACGGAGCGTCGCGGTGTCGGTGATCCGCGTGGAGTTGAGCTCACGCGCGTCGATCTCGCCGAGGTTGTCGACGATGTGACGCAGACCGATCTGCTTGTCGGAGCCGAAGTAGAACTCCTTGAGCCACTCGGTGCGACGCTGCTCGCCGCGGGCGATCGCGTCGAGGTCGTCTTCGAGGGCCGCGGTGAAGTCGTAGTCGACCAGGTCGGCGAAGTGCTCCTCGAGCAGACGGACGACGCTGAACGCGAGCCAGCTCGGAACGAGCGCCTGGCCGCGCTTCGTGACGTACCCGCGGTCGAGGATCACGCCGATGATGCTGGCGAAGGTCGAGGGACGACCGATCCCCTTCTCTTCGAGCGCCTTGACGAGGCTCGCCTCGGTGTACCGCGGCTTCGGTGAGGTGCTGTGCCCCTTGGGCTCGACGTCGCTGACGGCGAGCTCGTCGCCCACGGCGACCGCGGGCAGCGACTGGTCTTCGTCGTCGTCGCGGCCGTTGCGCTTCTCGTCGGCGCCTTCCTCGTAGGCCTCGAGGAAGCCCTTGAAGGTGTAGACGGTTCCGGATGCCGTGAACTCCGCGACCTTCTCTTCCGCCTGGACCGTGAGGGTGACGGTGGTCGTCTCGTACTTGGCATCCGCCATCTGGCTGGCGACGGTGCGCTTCCAGATGAGGTCGTAGAGCTTCTGCTCGTCACGGTCGAGCGAGGAGGCCACGGACGCCGGGGTCCGGAAGGTCTCGCCCGAGGGGCGGATGGCTTCGTGCGCTTCCTGCGCGTTCTTCGACTTGCTCTTGTAGACGCGCGGGTTGGCGGGCACGGCCTTGTCGCCGTAGAGCGACACCGCCTGCGCGCGAGCCGCCGAGATCGCCTGGGCGGAGAGCGCGACGGAGTCGGTACGCATATAGGTGATGAACCCCTTCTCGTAGAGCCGCTGCGCGACGCCCATGGCGTGCTTGGCGCTCATCGAGAGTTTGCGACCGGCCTCCTGCTGCATCGTGGAGGTCGTGAAGGGGGCACGGGGGCTGCGGGTTCCCGGTTTGGCCTCGACCTTGGCGACCGTCGCGCGCCCGGCGGCGGTCACGGCGTCGGCGAGCGCGCGAGCCTGCGCCTCGTCGAGGACGACGACGGCCTTCTTCAGCTGACCGTTGTCGTCGTAGTCGCCACCGCGTGCGATCGGGGCTCCGTCGAGTCGGTTCAGTCGCGTGGTGAACGACGAACCCGCCTGCGACGCGCGAGCCTCGACGTCCCAGTACGACGCCGACACGAAGGCCATGCGCTCTCGCTCGCGCTCGACCACCATGCGGGTCGCGGCGGACTGCACGCGGCCCGCGCTGAGCGCGGTGCCCTCGCGGCCGGAACCGACCTTTCGCCAGAGGACCGGTGAGACGTCCCACCCGTAGAGGCGGTCGAGGACGCGACGGGTCTCCTGCGCGTCGACGAGCGAGACGTCGAGGTCGCGCGTGTGCTCCGCGGCGTCGCGGATGGCGTCCTTCGTGATCTCGTGGAAGATCATGCGTCGCACGGGGACCTTGGGCTTCAGGACCTCGAGGAGGTGCCACGCGATGGCTTCGCCCTCGCGGTCACCATCAGTGGCGAGCAGGACTTCGTCGGCCGTCTTCAACGCCCGCTTCAGCTCGGCGACCGTTTTCGTCTTGCGGTCGTTGACGACGTAGTAGGGGTCGAAGTCGTTCTCGACGTCGATCGAGTACTTCCCGTATGCCGCCTTCTTGTCGGCCGGGATCTCTTTCTTCGACGCGAGGTCGCGGATGTGCCCGACCGAGCTGAGGACCTCATAGTCGTCACCGAGGTATCCCTGAATCGACTTCATCTTGGTCGGGGACTCGACGATCACGAGCTTCTTGCCGTTTGCCACTGGGGTCCTTTCTTCGCTGCACACCATACACACGCATTCCTGGTGGGGTTCCCGGAGACCGCTCGGGCGGTCGTATCGGGTGGACCGGCTCGCGAGTGTGCATCGAACGGAATTCCACCGTACGCCGTGCCGACGGTCACCGTGGCGACGAGGCCGTCGAGCACGCATTCCTCGAGGGTCGCTCCGCCCGCCGCAGCGACCGCGGCGGCGGCGTCGCAGGGCACGCCGTCGACGGCGCCGCTCACCGTGTCGGCGGCGGCGAGGGCGGCGGCATCCGCTGTCCCGGCGAGCTTCTGCGCCTGGACGGCCGCGCCGCACGCGGCGGCGAGCGCCAGCGTCAGACCGACGGTCGCCGCCGCGATCCCGACGACGGTGACGGTGCCGGCCATCACTCGCCCCCGTCCAGAGCGCACGCTCGCGCCGTCACGGGCGGGAGCGGGACGGAGAGCGATACCGGGGCCGACGTGTCGACGCAGACGAGCCCGTCGGCCCGCGACACCGCCATGGATGCGCCGACCTCGCCGACCGCCGCGAACGCTCGCGCCTCGTCACCGCGCCCGAGCATTCGCGCGGACTCCGCCGACACGTGGTGGAGCCGAACGGCCGTCGCAGCCGATGCCAGCACGCCCACGCAGAGCGCGAGGACGATGACGACGGCCGGGACCGCGACCGCGAACTCGGCGGTCACCGATCCGCGTTCATCGCGCCACGTCCGCCTCACGAGAGGCTCCTCACTGGACCGTGAGCGCACGACGGACGAGATCGGTCAGGATGCCGCGCACTTCATCGCTCCTCATGATGACGACCAGCAAGCCCGCGAAGGCCACCGCAGCCATGGTCGCGATGGCGTACTCCGCCGTGGCGGCGCCGCGGTCGTCGAGGAAGAGCGCTCCGGCACGGCGGGTCGTCAGAGGGGGCAGCGCGGGCACAGCGCAAGCGGGTGCAGCAGGTGAGAAGAACGGGGCGGACATGGAGACCTCTTTCATGGGTGTGGATGGAACGAACGGACGCATCAGAACGGCGAGACGCCGGATCGGAGGATGCCGATCATGAGCGGCGCGACGGCGAGCAGCAGGAAGGCGGGGAGCGTGCACACCCCGAGCGGGAGGAGAAGACGCGTGGACAACCGTGCTGCGGCCTCTCGACCCGCGGTTCGGGCCGCCTGTCGGGCGAGCCACGCGTCGCCGCGGAGGAGTTCGCCCGCGGGGACACCGGCGCGCAGCGACAGCTCGAGCGTCGCCTCAGCACGCCGCACGTCGTCATCGACCGCGGCAGGATCGGTGCGGTGTCGCTCCGCGGCGATGAGGGCACGCGCGCGTTCGACCGAGGCACCGGCCGAGAGGGCGACCGCGAAGAGCTCCGCGGTCATTCCCGGGACGCCGAGCGGCGGCGTCGCGCTCCGCGCGAGGCGCTTCGACCACACGCGCGCGACGACGGTCAGCGCGAGCCCCGCCCCCAGACAGACCTGACCGATCGGGTCGGTGACGAGCACCCGGACGGTATCGAATCCGAGGACCATGCCGAGGGGAACACCCACGAGCGGAAGCCCGGCGAGCAGGCGCGCGGTCGCGAGCGGCTCGGCAAGAGCCACCCGGACGTCGTCGACGATGTCACGCGCCTCGCGAAGCGACGTCCCGACCCCGCGGAGCGTGTCGGCGAGCGGTGCGCCCACCGCGGTCGCGACGGCCCACACCGCCGCGATGTCGAGCCACCCCTCGCCCGCCTCGCGAAGAACTCGGGAGACGTCGTCACCGATCGCGGCGGCTGCGGCCGCGTCGCGTCCCACCGGACCCGCGTCTTCGGCCAGGTGCCGCCACGCGGTGGCCGTGCTCAGACCCGCCGCCAGCAGAACGGCGAGGCGCAGGACGGTGTCGAGGGGATCCGGTCCGACAGGGCGCGACCGGGAGCCGAGGACGGTCATCCCCACCGCTCCGGTTCGATCGACAGGCGCTCATCGCGGACCACGGGTCGACCGATCCCCGCGATGCGTCGACCCACGGGGGTGCGTTCCACGTGGACGACGACGTCGATGCCGCTGTGCACCTGCCGCGCCGTTGCCGCCGCGTCCATGCCCGCGAGCGCCCCCAACGCCTCGAGGCGCGACGGAACGTCGGAGAGGCTGCGCGCGTGGAGGGTTCCGGCTCCCCCGTCGTGCCCCGTGTTCAGCGCCAGGAGAAGCTCGCGGAGCTCTTCTCCGCGGCACTCCCCGAGGACGAGGCGATCGGGCCGCATCCGCAACGCCTCGCGGACCAGACGGGCCAGGCCGATGCCTCCGGCGCCCTCGAGGTTGGGCTGCCGCGCTTCGAGAGCCACGTGATGCGGGTGATCGGGCCGGAGCTCCGCGACCTCTTCGATCGTGACGAGGCGCTCCCCGTGCGGAACCCGCGAGAGCAGAGCGCTGAGCAGGGTGGTCTTCCCCGCCCCCGTGGCACCGGTGATGAGGATATTGGCCCGCTCATCGACGAGCGCATCGAGGTGCGACCGACCGTGCGCGGTGAACATGCCCGCCGACTCCAGCCGGTCGAGGTCGGGCGCATCCCACCGCGGCACACGGATCGACACCGCCGTCCCTCTCGTCGCGACGGGGAACAGCACCGCGTGCACCCGGATGCCGCGGTCCAGGCGTACGTCCACGCACGGCGACGCGTCGTCGAGATGCCGCCCTCCGAGGGCGATCAGACGAACGGCGAGCCGACGGACCTCCCCCTCACCCGCTCGCCACGACGGAACCCACTCGACCCCGCTCCCCCGGTCGACGAAGAGTCCCTCTTCGCCGTTGAGGAACAGGTCGGTGACCGCGGGGTCATCGAGGAACGGCCGGAGGAAGGACAGCGCCGGGTCGCGCCAGACCTCCGAGGGAGACCGGAGGGGAAGGACGGGAGACATGCCGACGACGGTACGAGGGCGAGCCCGCCTCGCACCGAGCCGAATGTCGGATTCGTGGAGAGATCACCGAGCTCGCGGCTCGGGGAGAAGAAGTGCCGCCCCACACGATCCGACAGTGGACCGGGACAGAAAAAAGAGGGGGCGGCATCCCGTCAGTGGGGGGCGAGGGATGCCGCCACGCGCCGGCGGAAATTGGGGGGCTCCCACCGACGCGGATGCCGGAAGCGATGTTCGGGCGTTGCTAGATTACGCGCCTCGGACGGCCGCGCCAACTCACCACGCACCACCGCGCCCTGATATATCACCTGTTTCTTCCGGCGGGGATGCCAACTATCGGAGGTGGCCGGTTGTCGGAGGCTCTCGCTAGCGTCATCACGGTGACGATGCCTGCGACGACGCGGCATCCCCTCGACCGCGAAGGAGCGCCGCGATGAGCAGCCAGATCGACCATCTCCTCAACGAAACCCGCCGTTTCGCCCCGTCGGCGGAGTTCGCCGCGAACGCCGTCGCCGACGCGAGTCTCTACGAGCGCGCCGCGGCCGACCGCGACGGATTCTGGGCCGACCAGGCACGAGAACTGCACTGGCACACGCCGTTCACGCGAGTGCTGGACTGGTCGAACCCGCCGTTCGCGGAGTGGTTCGCCGACGGCGAGCTGAACGTCGCCTACAACTGCCTCGACCGCCACGTCGAAGCCGGCCACGGCGACCGCATCGCGCTGCGGTGGGAGGGTGAGCCCGGCGATCAGCGGAACGTCACCTACGCCGAGCTCACCGACGAGGTGAAGCGCCTTTCCAACGTCCTGATCGGCCTCGGGATCGAGCGCGGCGACCGCGTGGCGATCTATCTGCCGATGATCCCCGAGGCCATCGCCTCCATGCTCGCCGTCGCCCGCATCGGAGCCGTGCACTCGGTCGTGTTCGGCGGCTTCTCGGCCGACAGTCTCCGCTCCCGCATCGACGACGCCGGCGCCAAACTCGTCATCACCGCCGACGGCGGCTGGCGCAAGGGAAAGGTGTCTCCCCTCAAGCCCGCGGTCGACCAGGCGCTCGCCGACCGCAACGGGTCCGGCATCCAAGAGACCGTGGAGCACGTGCTCGTGGTCAAGCGCGGCGAGAACGACGTCGAGTGGATCGACGACCGCGACATCTGGTGGCACGACGTCGTCCCGCAGGCCTCGGGCGAGCACGAGGCTGAGGCGTTCCCCGCCGAGACGCCGCTCTTCATCCTCTACACCTCCGGCACCACGGGGAAGCCCAAGGGCATCCTCCACACTTCCGGCGGGTACCTCACGCAGGCGGCCTTCACCAACCGCGTCGTGCACGACGTGCACCCCGAGACCGACGTCTACTGGTGCACCGCTGACATCGGCTGGATCACGGGCCACACCTATGTCACCTACGGTCCGCTCGCCAACGGCGCGACGCAGTTGCTCTACGAGGGAACGCCCGACACCCCGCACCCGGGCCGGTGGTGGGAGCTCATCGAGAAGCACGGCGTCACGATCTTCTACACCGCGCCGACCGCGATCCGCTCGTTCATGAAGATCGGCCGCGACGTGCCGCAGAAGTTCGATCTGAGCTCGCTCCGTCTGCTCGGATCGGTCGGCGAACCGATCAACCCCGAGGCGTGGGTCTGGTACCGCGACATCATCGGCGCCGACAGGACGCCGATCGTCGACACCTGGTGGCAGACCGAGACGGGCGCCATCATGATCTCCGCCCTCCCCGGTGTCACCGAGACGAAGCCCGGCTCGGCGCAGGTGCCGATCCCCGGGATCTCGATCGCCGTCGTCGACGACCAGGGCGAGCCGGTCGGCAACGGCAGCGGTGGTCTGCTCGTGATCACCGAGCCCTGGCCGAGCATGCTGCGGGGCATCTGGGGCGACCCCGACCGCTACCGCGAAACGTACTGGGACAAGTTCTCCGACAGGGGGTACTACTTCGCGGGCGACGGAGCCCGCCTCGACGACGACGGGGACGTCTGGCTCCTCGGGCGGGTCGACGACGTCATGAACGTCTCGGGTCACCGTCTCTCGACCGCCGAGATCGAATCGGCCCTCGTGGGGCACGAGGGCGTCGCCGAGTCGGCCGTCGTCGGCGCGTCAGATGAGACCACCGGGCAGGCGGTCGTGGCCTTCGTCATCATCAAGAGCAGCTACCTCAAACAGCACCCGGTCGAGGGGCTCGGCGACGAGCTGCGCAAGTGGGTCGGCGAGCAGATCGGCCCGATCGCCCGCCCGCGCGACGTCTACATCGTCGGCGAGCTGCCCAAGACGCGCTCCGGCAAGATCATGCGACGTCTCCTCCGCGACGTCGCCGAAGGCCGCGAGGTCGGCGACACCACGACCCTCGCCGACACCGCCGTCATGAGCGTGATCAGCGCGCAGGTGAAGTAGACGACACGACAAGGAGGATCCCGGATGCCATGCCCTCGGCATCCGGGATCTTTCGTGTTCTGGATACATTGAACCCCTCAATGACCCGATCGCCGCCCCGCAGGGCGCCTTGCGTATACACTCAGCGGTGACCGGCGATGTCGAGGAGGCCAGCATGCGCGCGAGCGATCGGGCCTACGCAACCCTCCTCGAAGAGATCCAGACCGGCGTCCTCGCGCCGGGCACCGTCCTCGGCGAAGTCGAGCAGTCCGCCCGCCTGGGCGTGAGCCGGACTCCCCTGCGCACGGCTCTCGCTCGCCTGGCATCCGACGGACTCGTCGCCCAGTCGTCCCCCCGGGTCACCGTCGTCACCGACGTGCAGAGCGACGACATCCGCGCGCTCTTCACCGTCCGCCGCGCCCTCGAGGAGACGGCGGCCCGCCTGGCCGCGGCATCGCCCTCGGCGACAGCGTTCGCCCGTCTGGCGGACGCTTTCGCCGCCGCCGATCTTGACGGCGATACCGCCCGCGACGCGTATTACGCGCTCATCGCCGAGTTCGACGAGGAGATGGATGCCGCCGCCGACAACGACTATCTGGTCGGCGCGCTGCGCACCGTCCGCGCTCACCTCGTGCGCGTCCGGCGTCTCGCCCGGTACCGCCCGGAACGACTCGCCGCCTCGGTCGCCGAGCACCGCCTGATCGCCTCGGCCATCGCGGCCGGCGACGGCGACCTCGCCGCGCATGCCGTCCACGTCCACCTGCACAACGCCCTCACCAGCATCCTCGACTCGCTCGAGACCTCCCCGACCCTCGCGTCCAGCACGCAATCCACCGGCCGAAAGAGAAGATCATGACGATCACGCACCACGTTCGTGTCCACCGCAGCGAAGAGAACCTGGCCCGTGAGGGACAACTCGCATGGTCTCTCGCGCGAATCGCGGTCGATCCGGTGGCGGTCGACGCCGATGTGGCGGACATGATCATCAACCGGGTGATCGACAACGCCGCCGTCGCTGCGGCGTCGCTGTCGCGCGAGCCGGTCAGCGCGGCGCGTCAGCAGGCGCTGGATCACGCGGTGTCGATCGGCGGGGCCGGGGCGACGGTGTTCGGGTGCGCGCTGGAGCGACGTTCGAGCCCGGAGTGGGCGGCGTGGGCGAACGGCGTCGCCGTGCGAGAACTCGACTACCACGACACGTTCCTCGCGGCGGATTACTCCCACCCCGGCGACAACATCCCCCCGATCCTCGCCGTCGCCCAGCACACCGGCCGTGACGGCGTCGCCGTGGTGCGGGCGCTGGCGACGGCGTACGAGGTGCAGATCGACCTGGTCCGCGCGATCAGCCTGCACAAGCACAAGATCGATCACGTCGCCCACCTCGGCCCCTCGGCCGCCGCCGGCATCGGTACCCTCCTCGACCTCGATCAGGCCACGATCTACCAGGCGATCGGCCAAGCCCTCCACACCACCACCGCGACCCGCCAGTCCCGCAAGGGCGAGATCTCCACGTGGAAGGCGCACGCCCCCGCGTTCGCGGGGAAGATGGCGATCGAAGCCGTCGACCGAGCCATGCGGGGCGAGACGTCGCCGTCCCCGATCTACGAAGGCGAAGACGGTGTCATCGCGTGGCTGCTCGACGGCCCCACCGCCACCTACGACGTCCCGCTGCCCGGTGACGGGGAGTCCAAGCGGGCGATCCTCGACTCGTACACGAAGGAGCACTCCGCCGAGTACCAGGCGCAGGCGTGGATCGACCTCGCCCGCAAGCTCCACCACGAGCGCCCCGACCTCACCGACCCGGCGAACATCGCCTCGATCGTGCTGCACACCAGTCACCACACGCACTACGTGATCGGCTCCGGCGCGAACGACCCGCAGAAGTACGACCCCACGGCCTCGCGCGAAACGCTGGATCACTCCATCCCGTACATCTTCGCCGTGGCGTTGCAGGACGGCGCCTGGCATCACGTCGACTCCTACGCCCCCGCACGCGCGGGCCGGCCGGACACCGTGGAGCTCTGGCACAAGGTGACGACGGCGGAGGATGCCGAGTGGACCCGTCGGTACCACTCCGAGGACCCGAACGAGAAGGCCTTCGGCGGGCGCGTCGTCATCACCCTCACCGACGGGTCGACCCTGGAGGACGAGATCGCCGTCGCCGACGCCCACCCCCTCGGCGCCCGGCCCTTCGCCCGCGAGGACTACATCCGCAAGTTCCGGATCCTCGCCGAGCCCGTCCTCCTCCCCGAGGAGATCGAACGCTTCCTCGCCCTCGCCGAGCGCCTGCCCGAACTCACCCCCGCCGAGGTCATGCAGCTCACCATCGTCGCGAAGCCCGGCGTCCTGGCATCCGCTCCCGCACCCAAGGGACTGTTCTGATGCTGTACTCGTCGGTCTCGGCGGCCGAGAAACGGCGGGCGTTCCGCGAGCGGTTGGCTTCAGGCGAGCTCCTCCGCTTCCCCGGGGCGTTCAACCCACTGTCGGCCCGCCTCATCGAACGCAAGGGGTTCGAGGGCGTCTACATCTCGGGAGCGGTGCTGAGCGCCGATCTCGGCCTCCCCGACATCGGTCTGACCACCCTCACCGAAGTCGCCGGTCGCGGGCAGCAGATCGCCCGGATGACCGACCTCCCCGCGATCATCGACGCCGACACCGGTTTCGGTGAACCCATGAACGTCGCGCGGACCATCCAGACGCTCGAAGACGCGGGACTGGCCGGATGCCACATCGAAGACCAGATCAACCCGAAGCGGTGCGGCCACCTCGACGGGAAGGCGGTGGTCGACACCGACACCGCGATCAAGCGCATCCGCGCGGCGATCGATGCGCGGCGTGACGACAACTTCCTCGTCATGGCCCGCACCGACATCCGGGCCGTCGACGGCCTGGACGCCGCGATCGACCGCGCTCGACAGCTCGTCGACGCCGGAGCGGACGCGATCTTCCCCGAGGCGATGCGCACCCTGGCCGAGTTCGAAGCGGTGCGCGCTGCGGTCGACGTGCCGATCCTGGCGAACATGACCGAGTTCGGCAAGAGCGACCTCTTCAGCGTCGACGACCTGCGGAGCGTCGGCGTGAACATCGTCATCTGGCCGGTCTCGCTCCTGCGCCTCGCGATGGGGGCCGCCGACCGCGCCCTGGAGGTCCTCCAGGACGAGGGACATCTGAAGAGCCAGCTCGGGTCGATGCAGCATCGCGCCGATCTCTACGACCTGATCGACTACGAGCAGTACAACCACTTCGACACGAACATCTTCGACTTCACCATCACGAAGGAGTGAGCATGGCTGACACCCAGGACGACATCAAGAAGGGCCTCGCCGGCGTCACGGTGGACTACACCGCCATCAGCAAGGTCAATCCCGAGACGAATTCGCTCCTGTACCGCGGGTATCCCGTGCAAGAGCTCGCCGCGACGCAGTCGTTCGAGGCCGTCGCCCTCTTGCTGTGGAACGGCGACCTGCCGACCGAGTCGGAGCGCGCGGAGTTCGGTACGTTCGAGCGCGCGCACCGCGACCTCGACGACGACATTAAGACCGTGATCGACCTCCTCCCGCTCGACGCTCACCCCATGGACGTCGTGCGGACCGCCGTCTCGGCCCTCGGCGCCTCGGCGGCCGACGTGGCCGACAACTCTCCGTCGGCCGATCTCGCCAAGGCGAAGCTGCTGTTCGCCAAGATCCCCGCGATGGTGGCCTACGACCAGCGCCGCCGACGGGGGCAGGAGCTGGTTCCTCCCCGGAACGACCTGGATTACTCGCGCAACTTCCTCTGGATGACGTTCGGCGAAGAGCCGGTGGACGTCGTCGCCGAGGCGTTCAACGTGTCGATGATCCTGTACGCCGAGCACTCGTTCAACGCATCGACGTTCACCGCGCGCGTCATCACCTCGACGACAGCTGATCTGTACTCGGCCGTCGTCGGCGCCATCGGTGCCCTCAAGGGCGCTCTGCACGGAGGCGCGAACGAGGCGGTCATGCACATCTTCGACGAGATCGGTTCGGCCGAGCGGGTCGCGGGCTGGCTCGACGACGCCCTCGCGAACAAGCGGAAGATCATGGGCTTCGGGCACCGGGTCTACAAGAAGGGCGACTCTCGCGTTCCCACGATGAAGGCGGCCCTCGACACGCTCGTCGCCCACTACGGCGCCGACGAACTCGCTGCCCTATACGACGAGCTCGAGACCGCGTTCGTCGCGCGGAAGGGCATCTACCCGAACCTCGACTATCCGTCCGGACCGGCATACCACCTCATCGGCTTCGACACCCCGACCTTCACCCCGCTGTTCGTCGCGGCCCGCGTCACGGGCTGGACGGCTCACGTCATGGAGCAGACGGCATCCAACGCCCTCATCCGCCCGCTGTCGGCGTACACCGGCGTCGACGAACGGCATGTCGAGGGCTACGTCGCGTCCGAGGCGGACCGAGCTGCCGCCGCACGGCCAGAAGAGGCGTAGGA
>NZ_JARHXC010000183.1:0-10753 GCF_029222405.1 Microbacterium sp. Kw_RZR3
GACAGGCGCACCTCCCCCTCCACGATCGCGACGTCGACGCCGTCGAGCGGCACCCCGTCGTACACGCAGCCACCGCTGGTCTCGGTCGAGCCGTAGGTACGCACGATCCGCGCCCCGGCCGCCGCCGCGCGCTCGCGAACCGCGGGGGCGAGCGCCTGGCCGCCGATGAGGATGGCCTCGAACGAGCGCAGCGCCTGGGCGACGGTGTCGTCGTGGTCCGCGGCATCCAGGAGTCTCTGCAACTGCGCGGGAACGAGCGAGGTGTAACTCGGAACGCGCGCGCCGTCGATGTGGGAAGCCATACCGAGGGCCGCCGCCGCGAACGGCTCGGGGCGGAAAGGACCCGCGACGACGGCGGGCTCCCGATCGGCGAGGAGGGCGCGCACGATCACCTGGACGCCGGCCACGTAGGTCGCGGGCACGGCGAGGAGCCACGCCCCCTCGCCGATGCGCGCGGCCGTCGCGTAAGCGCTGCTGATCAGGGCGTTGCGAGAGATCACCACCGATTTCGGCACGCCGGTCGAGCCCGAGGTGGTCACGACGGCCGCCGTCCCCGCGGGCACCTCGCGGGGCACTTCGCCTCCGCCGAGCGCGACCGCGGGACCCGCGCCGAGCACGGCCGCGCGCAGGGCGCGCACGACGTCGCGAGGATCCCCGGATGCCCGGGCCTCGAGCCTCACGCCCGGGCTCCGGCGCTCAGTAATGCCACGGCACATCGGACCAGTCGGGGTCGCGCTTCTCGAGGAAGGAGTCGCGCCCCTCGGCCGCCTCGTCGGTGCCGTAGGCGAGGCGCGTCGCCTCCCCGGCGAACACCTGCTGCCCGACGAGCCCGTCGTCGACCGCGTTGAACGCGAACTTCAGCATGCGGATCGCCGTCGGCGACTTGGTCAGGATCGTGCGGGCCATCGCGATGGCCTCGCGCTCGAGGTCGGCGTGGGGCACGACGCGGTTGACCGCCCCCAACTCGTACGCGCGCTGCGCCGAGTACTCCTCCGCGAGGAAGAAGACCTCTCGCGCGAACTTCTGCCCGATCTGGCGCGCGAAGTAGGCGGAGCCGTAACCGGCGTCGAACGAGCCGACATCGGCATCCGTCTGCTTGAAACGACCGTGCTCGGCGCTGGCGATCGAGAGGTCGCAGACGACGTTGAGCGAGTGCCCGCCGCCCGCCGCCCACCCGGGCACCACGGCGATGACGACCTTCGGCATGAAGCGGATGAGACGCTGCACCTCGAGGATGTGCAGGCGTCCGGCGCGACCGGGGTCGTGTACGACGTGCTCCTCGTGCGAGTACTTGTAGCCGTCTCGCCCGCGGATCCGCTGGTCACCGCCCGAGCAGAAGGCCCAGCCGCCGTCCTTCGGGCTCGGGCCGTTGCCGGTGAGCAGGACGACGCCGATGCGGTGGTCCTGCCGCGCGATGTCGAGGGCCGTGTACAGCTCGTCGACGGTGTGCGGGCGGAAGGCATTACGCACCTCGGGGCGGTCGAACGCGATGCGCGCGATCCTCCCGTCGTGGGTGACGTGCGCGGTGATGTCGGTGTATCGCTCGGCACCGGGCGCGAGGGTCCACTCGGCGGGGTCGAACAGCTCGGAGACGGTCACCGTTCCAGCCTACGACCGGCGGCGCGGGGAGGAGCCGGGCTCCGGCCGACCCGCGCGAGCCGACGGCCTCACGCATAAACGCGATCCGCGCCCATAAACACGGGGAGCACGCGTTTCCGCGAGCGAATCGTGTTTATGGGCGCGGGCGCGAAGCGCGAGATGCTCAGGCGTTCTTGCCGTCGCGCCAGGCCAACCAGCGCTCGACGAGCGAGTAGTCCCATTCGGGGCCCGAGAAGCCGAGCGTGAACAGGCGGGTGCCCGCGTCGAAGAGGGCGTCCGCCACCTCTTCGTCGCGGTCCTTGAGCTCGTTCGAGACGATGAGGCCGGAGAGGTCACGACCCTCGGTCTCAGCCCATTTCTCGATGACACCGAGCTTGTGGGGCAGCTCGTCGGGCGTGACGAAGCTGTGCCAGATGTCGGCGTGCTTCGCGACGATGCGCAGCGTCTTCTGCTCGCCCTTGCCGCCGATCATCACGGGGATCTTGCGAGTGGGGGCGGGGTTGAGCTTGCCCCAGCGGTCGACGATCCGGTCGAGATCGGTCGCGAGCGCGTTCAGGCGCGAGCCCGCCGTGCCGAACTCGTAGCCGTACTCGTCGTAGTCGCGCTCGAACCAGCCCGAGCCGGTGCCGAAGATGAAGCGACCGGCGTCGCCACCCTTCTTGCTGATGTGGTCCACGGTGCGGGCCATGTCGGCCTGCAGGTCCGCGTTCCGGTAGCTGTTGCAGTTCACCAGCGCGCCGAACTCGACGCGCTCGGTCTGCTCGGCCCACGCCGCGAGCATGGTCCACGACTCGAAGTGCTCGCCGTCGGGGTCGCCGTAGAGGGGGAAGAAGTGATCCCAGTTGAACAGGATGTCGACGCCCATCTCTTCGAGACGGAAGACGGCATCGCGGATGTCGGAGTACTGGACGTGCTGCGGCTGGATCTGGACGCCGAGGCGCACCGGAGTGTCGAAGAGCATGGCGCCAGCCTATTCCCGGGCGTGGACACGCGGGCCAGGATGGGGAGATGAGCACCGCGCCCCTCCCCCCGCTCGACGACATCCTCGCGACGGCGCGGGTGGTCTCCCTCCCGCTGGCCACCCGCTTCCGCGGTGTCGAGGCCCGCGAGGCGGTCGTGTTCGAGGGGCCCGCGGGGTGGACGGAGTTCTCGCCCTTCGTGGAGTACTCCGACGCCGAGGCGACGACCTGGCTCTCGGGCGCGCTCGACTTCGGCTGGAACCCCGCGCCGACACCACGGCGCGACACGGTGCCCGTCAACGCCACGATGCCGGCCGTGGCGGCATCCGAGGTCCCCGGGATCCTGGCCCGGTACGACGGATGCCGGACGGTCAAGGTCAAGGTCGCCGAGGCGGGGCAGGTGCTCGACGACGATGTCGCGCGGGTGCGGGCGGTCCGGTCGGCGATGGGTCCCGAGGGTCGTGTGCGCGTCGATGCGAACGGCGCCTGGAACGTCGATGAGGCGGAACGGGCCGTGCACGCCCTCGCCGAGTTCGACCTGGAGTACGTCGAACAGCCCTGCTCCGAGGTCGACGAACTCGCGCAGCTGCGCGAGCGCATCGCGTACCTCGACATCCCGATCGCCGCCGACGAGAGCGTGCGCAAGGCCGACGATCCGCTGAGGGTGGCGCGGATGGGAGCGGCCGATCTGCTCGTCGTCAAGGCCCAACCGCTCGGCGGCGTGCGCGCGGCGCTCGACATCGTCGCGCAGGCGGGACTGCCCGCGGTGGTCTCGAGCGCTCTCGACACGTCGATCGGCCTCTCGATGGGCGTCGCCCTGGCCGCGGCGCTCCCCGCGCTCGACTACGACTGCGGGCTCGGCACCGCGTCGCTCTTCACGGCCGACGTGGTGGCATCCCCGCTCCGCGCCCGGGGCGGAGTCCTGCCCGTTGAGCGCCCGCGCCCGACGACCGCTGATCTCGATCGCGTCGCGGCGAACGACGATCGTCGCGACTGGTGGCTGGACCGGCTGCGGCGCTGTCACGCCGCGCTCGAGCTCACTCGAGGATGAGGCCCACGACCTGCGACAGACGCTCGGCCAGCTGGACGCGCGACACGGTCACCGCCTGATTGGTCAGCAGAGCGGTCTCGGACGTCGAGATCCACACCGCGAGCAGGAGCTCCGTCGCCACCTCGGCGGGGACCCGCAACGCCAGCCCCCGCGCGTCGGCGATGTCGCGCACGAGCTGCGTGACGCTCTCGCCGAGCCCCTGGTTCAGCGTCAGATAGGCCTCGGCGAACTCGGGATTGCGCAGGGCCTGCAGACGTGTCTCGGCGCCGAGGAGCACATCGAGGCGGTCCTCGCCGGTCGCCTCGAGCACCTCCTGGACGAGTTGCATGACATCGCCCGCCCCGTTCAGCCCCCGATCCTCGATCGAGGTCACGCGCGCGCGGACCGACGCGATGGTCGTCTCGGCGGAGCGCGCGCACAGCGCGAGGAACAGTTCCTCCTTCGAGGCGAAGTTCGAGTAGAAGGCACCGCGCGTGAATCCCGCTCGCTCGCAGATCGCCTCGACCGAGGCGGCCTCGATGCCGACTTCCGCGAACATCTCGGCCGCGGCATCCATGAGACGCGTGCGCGTGTTCTCCCGTCGACGCGACGGCGCCGGTGCCGTATCCGTCATCCACATCCTCCTGCTCACACCCGAGACTCAGGTTCGAGTCCTCTCCCCGCGAATACGATACATTGTTGTATCCGATACGGTGATGTATCGACTGTCCGCCGATCGTGGGAGCCGCCACCGTGTCAACTTTCCTGTACACCCTGGGCCGCTGGTCGTTCCGTCACCCGTGGCGGGTCCTGAGCGCGTGGCTGCTCATCCTCGTGCTCGCGGGCGGCGGCGTCGCGCTCCTCGCCAAGGGAACCGACAACACCTTCGCCATCCCCGGCACCGAGTCGCAGGCCGGTCTCGAGATGCTCGACCGCACCTTCCCCCAGGTCAGCGGGGCCAGCGCCGAGATCATCGTCGTCGCGGCCGACGGCGCGAGCGTGCGCGATCAGGCGTACCAGGACGCCATCCAGAAGACGACCACCGACATCGGCACGCTCGACTTCGTCGAGGCCGTCACCGACCCCTACGACGCGAACATCTCCGGCAGCATCGCCGACGACAACCGCGCCGCGATCGTGCGCATCCAGTTCGCGGGCGAGGCGTCCTCCGTCCCTCAGGCGACGGAGGACGCTCTGCACGAGGCGACGACGGCGCTCGGCTCCGCGCTCCCGTCCGGCGCGCAGGCCATCCTCGGCGGACAGCTCTTCGCCACCGAGATCCCCGGAGCGTCCCTCACCGAGGCCCTGGGCGTCGTGATCGCCGCCCTCGTGCTGATGGTGACGTTCCGTTCGTTCCTCGTGGCCGGGATGCCGCTGGCCACCGCCCTGCTCGGCGTGGCCCTCTCTGTGGCGCTGATCTTCATCGCCACCGGTTTCGCGACGGTTTCATCGACCACTCCCCTGCTGGCGGTGATGCTGGGACTCGCGGTCGGCATCGACTACGCGCTGTTCATCGTGTCGCGACATCAGGATCAGACCCGCGCGGGCATGGACCCCGAGGAGTCCACCGCCCGCGCCGTGGGCACCGCCGGCTCGGCCGTCGTGTTCGCCGGGATCACCGTTCTCATCGCCCTCATCGGTCTGGGCTTCGCGAACATCCCGTTCCTGACCACGATGGGCATCGCGGCGTCCGTCGCCGTGGCCATCGCCGTGTGCGTCGGGCTCACGCTCACCCCAGCCTTCCTCGGCTTCGCCGGACACCGTGTGGTCGGGTGGGGCTTCAAGAGGCCGAAGGAGCCCTCCCGCCGTGCCCGCGCGGCCACCGGGCCCGCCGACGACGCCACGGTCGCCGCGGCCGCTGCGGCGGACGCTGCCGAGCGCGAGAAGAAGGCGGAGACCGCGTCGATCCGCGCCCAGCGCAACGGCCCCGCGCGCCGGTGGGTGGGCCTGGTGACCCGGCATCCCGTCGTCACGACCGTCGCGATCATCGGTCTGCTGGGGGTCACCGCGATTCCCGCCGCAAGCCTCGCCCTCACCCTCCCGAACGCCGGACAGCTGCCCGTCGGCAACCCCGCGCGCGTCGCGTACGAACTCACGGACGAGTACTTCGGCCCCGGCGCCAACGGCCCGCTGATCATGACCGGGACGATCGTGACCTCGAACGATCCGCTCAACCTCATGAAGGACATCGGCGACGAGATCGCCAAGATCCCCGGCGTCGCCGAGGTCGCCCTCGCCACCCCGAACCAGACCGCCGACACCGGGATCGTCCAGATCATTCCCGAGACGGCCCCCGACGATCCGCGCACCGCCGATCTCGTGCGCGAGCTGCGCTCGCAGGAGCAGCGGCTGTACGACGAGTTCGGCGTGCGCCTTCTCGTCACCGGCTACACCGCGGTCACGATCGACATCTCCGACCAGCTCGGCGCCGCCCTCCTCCCGTTCGGGATCTTCGTCGTCGGCCTCTCGCTGATCCTGCTGATGATCGTCTTCCGCTCGATCTGGGTTCCCCTGACCGCCGCGGGCGGATACCTGCTCTCGGTCGCCGCGTCGTTCGGCGTGGTCGCCGCGGTCTTCGAGTGGGGCTGGTTCGCCGACACCCTGCACGTCGCGAAGGTCGGCCCGATCATCAGCTTCATGCCGATCGTCGTGATGGGCGTGCTCTTCGGCCTCGCGATGGACTACCAGGTGTTCCTCGTCTCTCGCATGAGAGAGGACTACGTCCACGCGAACCGCGAGGGTCGCACGCCGCGCGAGGTCGCGCTCGGTGCCGTCCGCAGCGGGTTCGTGGGCTCGGCTCGCGTGGTCGTCGCCGCCGCCGTCATCATGTTCGCCGTCTTCGTCGCATTCGTCCCCGAGGGGGACTCGAGCCTCAAACCGATCGCCCTGGGTCTCGCCGTCGGCGTCGCCGTCGACGCGTTCCTGGTTCGCATGACGCTCGTCCCGGCGGTTCTCGCCCTGCTCGGCGACAAGGCCTGGTGGATGCCGCGCTGGCTCGACCGTCTGCTGCCGAAGCTCGACGTCGAGGGCGAGGCGGTCGAGCGCGAGGTGCGCCTCGCCGACTGGCCGAGCGAACCCGCCATCGCCGTCGCCGCCGACGAGCTGACCGCCGTCGGATCCTCGGATGCCGACCAGCCGGTGTTCCGTGACATCTCCCTGCGCCTCGGATACGGCGGAACCCTGCTGGTCACCGGTGAGAGTCGGACGACCCGCACGCTCCTGCTCGCCCTGTCGGGACGCCTCGCCGGGATCGAGGGGCGGTTGCGCGTCGACGGTCTGCTCGTCCCCGAGCGCGCGGGGGCCGTCCGAGCCCGTGTCGGGGTGGCCCTGCTCGACGACACGGCCGACGCGGCACGCACCGTGGCCGACGCCGTGGGTCGCGGCACGCGCATCGTGGTCGTCTCGGACGTCGACCGTCTCGACGACGACGCCCGCGACGAGGTGGCGCACGTACTGCGGCGCGCCGCCACCGAGGCACGCGAACGCTCCGGCGACGCGTCGTCCCCGCTCACGCTCATCGTCTCGGCGCGCGACGAACGCCGGGCCCTCGCGCTCCTGTCCGAGGCGCTGCGCCCCGACGTGGCATCCCTCGCCCTGCCGACGCCGCGCCGGCACCGCACCGAACCCGAAACCTTCGCCGATCTCTCCGAGGTGTTCGCATGACTCTCCCCGTCGAGCGCTCGCGCTCACGCCGCCCCGTGACCTGGCGCACCCTCGTCGGTGTGCTCCTGCTGCCTGCCGTCATCGGCGGCATCCTGGTCGGCGCGCTGTACAACCCGACCGACCGACTCGAGAACATGACCGCCGCGATCGTCAACGACGACAAGGCCGTCGAGCTCAATGGGCAGCTGGTGCCGCTCGGTCGTCAGCTCACCGGCGGACTCGTCAAGGGAGCCGATGACCAGGCGAGCAACATCGACTGGGTCATCTCGAACGACGAGGACGCGGCGGCGGGCCTGAAGGACGGCACCTACACGGCGGTCGTCACGATCCCCGAGAACTTCACGGCTGCCTCGCTGTCGACCCGCCCCGGAGAGACGCCCGAGAAGGCCACGATCGACGTCGCCACCGCGCCCAACGCGCGCGTCGTGGACGGCGCGATCACCGCGACCCTGGCATCCACCGCCTCTTCGGTCTTCGGCACCGAACTGTCGTCGCAGTACCTGAAGAACGTCTTCCTCGGCTTCACGACCCTGAGCGACCAGCTCGGCAGCGCCGCGAGCGGCGCGCACCAGCTCGCCGACGGCGCGGGCCAGGCCGCGACGGGCGCGAACGGCCTGAGGGATGGCCTGGGGCAGCTGTCGAGCGGAGCGGGTGACCTCTCGACGGGTCTCGGTCAGCTGGCCACCGGTGTCGGCTCGCTCTCCGGCGGCGTCGGCCAGCTCGCCACGGGCGCCGACCAGCTCGCTGACGGGACGGGCAAGCTCGCCGCGGGTGCCGGCGATCTCGCGAACGGCGCGGGCCAGCTCTCCGGCGGACTCGACGGCCTCGCGGGCGGGGCCGACAAGCTGTCAGCGGGAGCGACGAGTCTCGCGAACGGCACCCGCGACGCGGCCTCCGGTGTCGGCAAGCTCGCGACGGGTGCCGACGGGATCGCGGACGGCAATCGGCAGCTGGCCACGCAAGTCGGTCAGATCGCGGATGCCATCCCCCCGGGCTTCGAGGACACCGCCAAGGAGGTCGCCGCGGCAGCGCCGAAGGTGAACGAGGCGCTGGGCACCGCGGCCGGAGACCTCGAACGTCTCGCCGACTCGTGCGACCCCGCGAAGACCCCCGACCTGTGCACGCAGCTGCGCGCCGCGTCTGACCGCGCGAACGCCGAATTGCCGAACGCCCAGCAGACCGTGACCGACATCGGCAAGATCGCCGGGCAGGCGGCCGAGCTGCCGGCGGGCGTCCGCGCGATCGCCGACGCCAATGCGAAGCTCGCGGACGGTGCCGAAGGACTGGCATCCGGGGCGCGCGATGCGGAGACGGGGTTGAACACGATCGCGGGCGGAATCGACGGAGTAGCTGGCGGTGCGAGCGACCTCGGCAACGGCGCGCGACAGCTCGGCGCGGGTGCCTCGCAGCTCGGCTCGGGTGCGACGCAGCTGGCCGACGGCGCTCAGGCCGCGGCCGGCGGTGCCGGGCAGCTTGCGACCGGGGCACGCACGGCCGCCGACGGTGCAGGTCAGCTCGTCAGCGGTGCGGACAGCGCCGCGGGAGGCGCCGCGAAGCTCGCGGACGGAGCCCAGGGCGCCGAGGACGGTGCCGGACAGCTCGCCGACGGCGTGAGCCAGGTGGCATCCGGAACCTCGTCGTTGGCCTCCGGCCTCGACAGCGCCGTGGCACAGCTACCGAAGTACACGGATGCGCAGGCGACGACCCTCGCCGACGTGGTCGCCGACCCCGTCTCGGCGACAGGGACGAGCGACACGCTCTTCGGAGCCGCAGCCGTCCCCCTGCTCGCGATGGCGGTGCTGTGGTTCGGGGGTCTGGCGTCGTTCGTCGCGTTCCAGGCCGTCTCGGCCCGCGCGCTCACCAGCCGTCGCCCGTCGGCGCTCGTCGCCCTCCGCGGCTTCGCGCCCGCAGCGCTCGTCGGTGCCGTGCAGGGTCTGCTGGTCGCGGGAGTGGTGCAGGTGGCATCCAAGTACGACTGGGGCGACTGGGCCGTGTTCGCGCTCGTCTGCGTCGCCGCGGGTGTCGCCTTCGCCGCGGTGCACCAGGCGCTCGTCGCGCTGTTCGGTGGAGCCGGGCGATGGATCGCCGCGATCGTCGGCAGCCTGGCCCTCGCCGCGACGATCGTCTCGACGGTTCCGCCCGTACTCGCCGGCATCGCGTCGCTCCTGCCCACCTCCCCCGCGTACGACGCGATGCTCGGCGCCCTGTCGTCGGCAAGCGGAGTCGGGGCCGGTGTCGCCGGGCTGGCGGTCTGGGGCGTGCTCGCGCTGGTCGTGACGACGCTGGTGGTCGTTCGGCGCCGCACGACGTCGGCTCGCGCCGCCGCGGTGCTCGCCGCGGCGTAGGCGGGGCGCGGCGCCGCATCCCTTCTCCTTCGTTGAGTGTCCAAAACACGCCGTAACCGCCACCTTCATAACGGCGTGTCTTGGACACTCGACGGGGTGCGGCCGTCCACGACGCGATGGGAGCAGACGCGGCGACTCCTTCTGCACAGGGCGGTGTTCTCTCCACAGACGAGAGGGGACAGCGAAACGCCGGACGGAAGTCCGGTGAGATGGCGCGATGCGACCTCCCCGGCCCTTGCCCGCAAACCTCGGCGCGGCGTTTCATGTGCAGGATGCCGACGAACTGCACGTCCCGCGTCGTCGGCTGATAGCGCGCGACCTGAACGCGCCTTTTCACGGCGTGCGCGCGTCGGCTGACGTGCCCGTCGATTCCGTTCTCGAGCGCTGCCGGACATATCTCCCACGACTGCACCCCGGCCAGTTCTTCAGCCACGCGACAGCGGCACGGCTCTGGGGAATGCCGTTGGCCTGCCGACACGACGCGGTCATACACGTCAGCGCCGTCCCTCCCGCAAGAGAGCCCCGCACGAAGGGCGTCATGGGTCATCGCCTCACCCTCTCGTCTGACGAGATCGCGACGCTCGATGGCTTACCCGTGACAGCGAAGGTCGCGACGTGGGCGCACCTCGCCACGGTCGTCAGCGAGGCCGACCTCGTGGCGATCGGGGATTGGCTCCTCGCCCACGACGTTCCGCCATCTGCGCTCGCGGCGGCCGCGGGAAGGCACCGCCACCGGGGCATCGTCGCGCTACGTTCGGCCGCGGGCCTCGCGCGTCCCGGCTCCGAATCCCCGCGCGAGTCGCGCGTTCGACTCATTCTCGTCCAGGCGGGGCTCCCCGAACCCGACCTGAACGGGACGCTCCGCGATCCGTCTGGCGCATTTGTTGCCCGGCTCGATATGGCCTACCGAGATCACCGTGTGGCGGTCGAGTACGACGGACGACAGCACGCCGACGCTGAGCAGTTTCGAAAGGATGCCGACCGCTGGCGCGCTATCGCCGCGCAGGGCTGGACCCTTGTCCGCATCGTCGCCCACCACCTCGACTTCCCGGAACGCGATGTTGTGGCTCCCGTTGTGGCCGCGCTCCGCGCCGCCGGTTGGCGCCCGTGAGCCGCGGCATCCGGTTCAGTGTCCAAAACACGCCGCAACTCCGACT
>NZ_JARHXC010000184.1:0-9007 GCF_029222405.1 Microbacterium sp. Kw_RZR3
GACATCGCTCCAGTAGGTCTGCAACGACTCCTGCGTCTGGGCGACATCGGCGTCACCCTGAAGCAACCGCACGAGGTTCTCGTTGAGGTTGCGGTTCAGGTCGAGGGCTCGGGGCAGGCCTTCCAGCTCCGTGACGAACTCGCTGTTGGAGTAGACGTCGAAGGCCTTCTGGTAGAGCTCGTCCCCGTCGACGAAGCCGGGCTTGGACGAGGCGTTCCCCGGGAAACCCGTGGCTTCTGTCGCGAGCTCGGAGTTGACGTCCTTGCTGACGAGCCACTGGACGAGCTTCCAGGCCTCCGCCTTGTGTTCACTGTTCTCCGCGATCCCGAGACCCCAGCTGGCCCCGGCGATGCCCGAGGACTTGCCGCTCTTGGACGGAACGGACGCGATCGAGAAGTTGAGGTCGGGGTTCGACTCACGGATGCCGGCGATGTGGGCGAGCGACCCGATCATGAACGCGTTGCGACCGGCGGTGAACTCCTCGACCTTCTGCTGCTCCTGCTGCGTGAAGGCGCCCGGGGTGACGTAGCCGCCGTCGTACTGCCCCTTGAGGAACGTGAGCCAATCGGCGACCGCCGGGGTTTCGAAGTTGGCCTGGCGATCCTTGAGCATGCGATCGCCCGACGACCAGAGCCACGACTGCGAGTCGAAACCAGCCGGTGACTGCACGTTGATCGGAAGCGACCAGGCGTAGACGTTCTTGTCGGGCGCGGTGACGGCCGCGGCAGCCCTGTCGAACTCGTCCCACGTCGTGGGCGGAGTCGAGATCCCCGCCGCCGTCAGCAGATCGGTGTTGTAGTACAGCGGGTACGCGAAGTTGAGCGCGCGCACCATGTAGGTCTTGCCATCGATCTGGTCGTTGCTGACGAGCTCGTCCGGATCGAAGCCGGCCTGTTCCATGAGGGCGCTCAGATCGGTGATCGCGCCCTGGTCCTGCAGGTCGTAGACGCTGGCGCCGTTGATGGCGACGATGTCGGCGAGAGTGCCCGTCGCGGCCGCCGATGTCTGAAGGTCGACGGTGGCGGAGTACGGGTTCGAGATCAGGTTGACCTTGATTCCCGGGTTCTCCGCTTCGAAGCGATCCATGAGCCCGCGCATGACTCCGGGCTTGAGTTCGACCTCCCACCACTGGCTGAAGTCGAGGGTGACGTCTCCGTTGACGTCGGGGCCGGAGCCGCCGCCGCC
Organism: Microbacterium sp. Kw_RZR3; assembly: GCF_029222405.1. Taxonomy (NCBI): domain Bacteria; kingdom Bacillati; phylum Actinomycetota; class Actinomycetes; order Micrococcales; family Microbacteriaceae; genus Microbacterium; species Microbacterium sp. Kw_RZR3. Next base: position 1,186 of record NZ_JARHXC010000184.1, read on the forward strand.
GCCGGAGCACCCTGAGAGCACCAGGGCCACGGCGGTGCCGACCGTGATGAGCGCGACGGATCTACGGTGCATCGGGTTCTCCTCTTTGAGATGACGAATCAACGGGAAAGTCGATCGAAGGTGAGGTCGCAAATTATTGACCTGTTGCGACCATACCCGAAAGCATTCGCAAGTTCTAGGCTTTTGTACATATTCGTATCTCGGAGACCGCGACGACGATGTCGAGGCCGGAGGAGTCCGCGCGATCGTCAGGCGAGGAGGAGTTCCACCCCGTTCGAGCGAATCGCCTCCTGCGTGCTGGCCGACATATCCGCATCACTGATGACGGTGTCGAACCGCGAGACGTTCACCACCTTGTGCCGGTCCCGCGTGAACCACTTCGAGGAATCGGCGAGCAGGACCCGCCGCCTCGACGCCCCGATGAGGGCGCGCTTGGACTCCGCGATATCGAGCGAACCCTCGACGACATCGTGGTCGGCATCCATGCCTCCGGCGCCCACGAACGCGATGTGGGCGATCTCGCCTTCGAGACCCTGCTGACGGGGAGAACCGACGGTCGCGGCGATGCGGGAGACGAGACGCCCCCCGAGAAGACGCACCCGGATCCCGCTGACATCCATGAGCGCCAGCCCGACGTTGACACCCGGGGTGAGGACCTCGAGGTCTTGCACCGCCGGGAGGTGACGGGCGAGTGCGAGGATCGTGGTCCCCGAGTCGAGGATGATCGTGGAATTGTCGGACACGAGAGCCGCGGCGGCGGCCGCGATCCGCTGTTTCGCCTCGACATTCTGCGTAGAGCGCGCATCGAATCCCATGAGCGGCGTTTCGGACATCGTCACCCCGCCGTGCACGCGCGAGACGCGGCCCTGCCGTTCGAGGATCTCGAAATCGTTGCGGATGGTGACCTCGGAGACCCGCAGCTCCTCGGCGAGGTCACGGGTACGAGCCGTCCCCCTCTCGAAGACGGCCGTCATGATCGCGTCGCGTCGCTGAGAACTGTGCACGCTCCGAAGATACACGCGCACGCAAGCAAACGAAGGTGTTTCGTAAGCAGGAGGAAAGAGGCCTTACCGAGGTGAGGCAGGTCCTTCCAGCGCGGCATCCATCTCGGCCGGTGTCGACACGGGGATGCGCGTCGTCCCGGGCATGTTCTCCGGTCGGGACCACCACCCCGCGCTGACGCCGGCGATCGCCGCGCAGCCACGGGCAGCCGCCTCAGTCACCGTCGACACCTCGAGCGGGCCCGGATGCAGCGCGAGCTTCGACCCCCTCCACCTTCGGGAGCGCAGGCCTCCACCGGTGACGATCGTCGCACCACGTGCGCCCGAAACCTCGCGGACCAGGCGATCGCCCTGCGAGGCGAGGAGGACGTACGCGTCGATCAGGTCTCCCCACGCCGGTGCGTCGTAGCGCCCGGGGGCCAGGCGTCCCGACTGGAGGGCCGCGAGATCGTCCGGCGAGAAGGAGGGACGATCGCCGGGAGGCAACGCGCCGTCTTCCAGGGCCCCTCGGTCGAGCGCGCTCGCATCGAGGAATGTCCGCATCGCCAATCCGGGACGCATACGCTCCCACACCACGAGAGGCGCTCCGGTCGACGGCCACACCTCGAAGGTCAGATCGGGGTCACGATCGAGGTGCGCGACGAGATCGCCCCTCTCGACACCCGCGTCGCGGGAGAACGGGGCGATGATGGCCTCGCCGGTTCCGAGCGAATCGAAGGCCTCACCAACTCGGACCCCCGACCCGACCGCGGCGACGGGGTGATCGTGCCCGGCGATGATCACGGGCGCCCCGGGCGTTAGTTTCAACGCACGAGCGAGGTCACCCTGCGCGGGGGCTCCACGGCCCGGCGGGCGGATGTCCACCAGGCCCACGTGCGCCAGGCCGGCGGACGCCCACACGTCCGACAGATAGCGCCGCTCGACGAGGTCGTACACCCCGCTCGTGACAGCGAGGCCCGCCTCCTGCCACGTCTGTCCGGTGAGCTGATGAGCGAGGGCTCCGCACAAGCCGACAAATCGACCCGCCGGAACGCCGGAGGTCGTCGCCTGGACGTGGGCGAGCTTGGCCACGGTCGAGGTGGTGCGCAGGTGCCGCGCAGTAAGGTCACGCAGGCGCCGCGCTCCCCACCCCCGCTCGAGAGCGTGGACGACCTCGTCGCCACGATCGTCGTACCACGACGGGAATGCGATCGGCGCCAGCCCGTCGTGCGTCAGGATGGTGCCTACTTCGCCCATCGAGGTCATGCCCAGGGCCGCGATGTCATCGACGTCGAGGGCGGCGACGACGTGGCGGGCAGCGTCCAGCATCTCGAGCACGGGGAAGTCGTCGCCCGCCGACGCGCGCACGAGCGGGGTGTTCACAGCACCCACGGCCACCATCTCCCCGTCCCTCGTGAACGCGGCGGCCTTGATGCGGGAACTTCCGAAATCAACCCCCACTACGACCTGCGACATCGCTAGACCTTTCACTCGAAACTACAACGAGAGCAAATTCTTTCGTTCTGTTACTGTATCGGTTCAGTGGAGCCCTAGCCCCTCCGCGACAACGATGTGTGAAAACTGAGAGGTAGACCGCAATGACACTCTGCTCACTCCGAGAGGTGCTCGACCACGCCCGCGCCGGCGGTTACGGGGTGGGCGCCTTCAACGTCACCGACATCGAACAGGTCGAGGCGGTCCTCGACGCCGCCGCCCTCACCGACTCCCCCGTCATCGTGCAGACCATCGCCGGCGCATCGGCCTTCGCTTCCGACGAGCTGTTCTGGGACCTGCTGCTGAGAACGGTCGACCACTACCCGCGCGTGCCGGTGGTGGTGCACCTCGATCACGGCCCCGACTACGAGACCTGCCAGCGCGCCATCGACGCGGGGTTCTCGAGCGTGATGATCGACGGCAGCCTCGACCCCGCGACCCACCAGCCGACCAGCTTCGAAGCGAATGTCGCCGTGACGAAGAGGGTTGTCGCCTACGCCCGCGAGCACGGAGTGTCCGTGGAGGCGGAGCTCGGAACGATCGGCGGGTCGAAGGACGGTGCCACTCACGCGGAGATCGTCCTCGCCGACCCCGAGGAGGCACGTCGCTTCGTCGCTGAGACGGACGTAGATGCGCTCGCCGTCGCGATCGGCACCTCTCATGGCGCGTACAAGTTCACTAGCCCGCCCGACGGCACGGTGCTGCGCATGGACCTCATCGAACAGATCGCCGCGCTCATCCCGGGCACGCACCTGGTCATGCACGGGTCGTCGTCGCTCCCGGCCGACCTGCGAGAGATCATCAATGCACACGGCGGTGGCCTGCCCGAGTCATGGGGCGTCCCCGAGTCCGAGAAGGCCCGCTCCACGAAACTCGGGGTCACCAAGATCAACCAGGGTATGGACTCGCACATGGCATACGCGGCCGCGATGCGGGTGACGCTCGCGGCCGACCCCCTGGCAGCTGACCCCGCCCCCGCCGCGAAAGCCGGCCGAGCGGCCATGTCGAACATGATCGCGGAGCGGATGGGCGTCTTCGGTCAGGCCGGTCGCGCGGCGGACTACGAGGCGACGCCCGTCCGCGCCGAAGCCGCGCTCCCTCTTCCGTCGAACGCGGTGCCGTCGACGGTCTGACCCGAGAGGCCCGGGAGGAGGAGGGGACGGTCAGCGGAGATCGTCGCCGCCTCCTCTCCGGGCGCGAGCGACGCTGTCCCCCGCGTCCCGGCGTTCCCTCGCCGCCTCCTCCGCGAGCGTGCCCCCGCCCGTTCGAGACCATCACCACGCCGATTTCACCCTGACGATTCCCCCGCGTAGAGTCACGCCATGACCGCCGAAACCCGAACCGACACCGTCGTCCGTCCGGTGCGCGACGTGGATGCCGAGGCCCTCGGCCGCGTGCACGCCACCTGCTGGCACGAGACCTACGATCACCTCATCAGCGAGGCGGCCCTCAAGGCCGTCTCCCCCCGCCGCATGGCCGAGCTCTGGACCCACTGGGCCGCCCAGGGCGACGGCTACCGCATGCACGCCGCTCTCGTCGACGGCGAGATCGTCGGCTTCGTCGGCTCCGGCCCCGCGCGCGACGACGACGCTCCGCGCGAGCGCGAGCTGTACTTCATCTACCTGCTCGACGCCTTCCACGGCACCGGCATCGGCCAGCAGCTCTTCGACGCCGCGATCCACGACGGCGAAGGCGCCTACCTCTGGGTCGCGGAGGACAACCCCCGCGCGCACCGCTTCTACACGCGCAACGGCTTCGCCCTCGACGGCGCGTCGCACGTCGAGCCCTTCCTCGGTGAGGAGCTCACCGAGGTGCGCTTCGTCCGCTGACGTGCTGCAGGTCTGGGCCCTCGACGGCATCCGAGAGATCACCCCGGGAGACGACCTCGTCCGGGTGATCCTGGATGCCGTCGACGCGGCACCGGGAGCCGACACGGCGCTGCGAGACGGCGACATCGTCGTCGTCACCAGCAAGATCGTGTCGAAGGCCGAGGGCCGGATCATCCACGCCGCCGACCGCGAAGACGCCATCACCCGGGAGACCGTACGGCTCGTGGCATCCCGCACCTCCCCTACCGGGCACGTCACCCGCATCGTCGAGAACCCCCTGGGCATCGTCTCGGCCGCCGCCGGGGTCGACGCCAGCAACACCCCTGAGGGCACGGTGCTCTTGCTGCCGGTCGACCCCGACGCCTCGGCCCGGCGCATCGCCGAGGGCCTGCGCTCCGTCGCCCGAGTGGGCGTGATCATCACCGACACCCTGGGCCGCGCCTGGCGCGAGGGCCAGACGGATCACGCGATCGGGGCCGGCGGCATCCATGTGTTCGAAGACCTCCGCGGGACGACGGATGCCGAGGGCCGCCCCCTCGTCGTCACCCTGCCGTGCGTGGCCGACGAGATCGCCGCGGCGACCGACCTCGTGAAGGGCAAGGCGTCGCGCCGCCCCGTCGCGATCGTGCGCGGGCGCGGAGACCTCGTGGGCGATCTCGACCTGCCCGGGGCGCGCTCAATCGTGCGGGATCCCGAGCGCGACATGTTCCGCCAGGGAGCGGACGAGGCGTATGCGGAGGGCTTCGCGGCGGGTCGCGCGGCGCGCGACTGACCCCCTGTCCCCCCTCGTCCCACATATAGGGGTGCATGTCCCACTTGTGGTCACCTGGAGAGGCCCGCACCGACCAGAGGTGGGACGAGGGGGCCCAGTCAGCGGATGCCGCGGGCGGCGAGCGCGTCACCCAGGTCGTCGGCGTGGCGGAGGGCGACCACCAGGAACGGCACGATTCCGCGCAGCAGCGAGGGACGCAGCCCTCGAGCCCGCTGGGCATCGCGCACGTCCGCGGCGTGGCGGGCGAGGACGGGGATCGTCGTGAGCGTCACCATCCACAGCAGGGCGACGCGCGCTGGGTCGATGCCGACGAGACGCAGCGGCCGCAGCCCTCTCTCGAGCGCGTCGAGCATCGCGGAGACGGGGGTCGTGAGCGGCACCACCCCCGCGATGAGGACGGCCGCCGCCACCCGGGCGGTGTTCGCCGCGGCCGGCTCGAGCCCGAGGAAGATCAGCTGCCCCGCCGCCGTGATGGCGATCATCCAGCGGAGTGCCCAGGCCTGGCCGCCGAGCGCGCGAAGCCCCCGTCCGACGCCCATTCCCGCCGCGGCATACACCGCGATCGGAACGGCGACCGCGATCGGGACCGTGATCCACACCGGCGGCAGCGCCGCGACAATGACCGCCACGACCGCGAAAACCGCGAGCTTCGGGCCGGCCGGCATCCGGTGCATCCATCCCGCGCCGGGGCGGTACATCGTCAGCACGCCAGGGCGCTCTCGTAGGCATCGACGACCGCGCCCGCGGCACCGGATGCTACGACCCGGCCGTCCGCGAACAGCACGGCCTCCTCGCATCGGCGCGCGAGGGCGAGGTCGTGCGTGACCACGATGAGCGCGTGCCCGGTGTCGGCGAGCAGGTGGTCGGCGACGGTGCGGGCGTTGCGCGCGTCGAGGAATGCCGTCGGCTCGTCGGCGACGACGAGGGCGGGCTCGCGCACGAACGCACCGCACAGCGCGAGGAGCTGCTTCTGACCCCCGGAGAGGTCGTGGGCGGGCCGGTCGGCGAGGGCTTCCAGGCCGAAGCGTTCGAGTGCCGCGGCGACGCGGCGGTTTCGTTCCTCGCGCGCGAGGCGGAGCGGACGGAGCGAGAGCGCGACATCCTCGGCGACGGTGGGCATGATGATCTGCGCGTCGGGGTTGCTGAGCACGAGGGCGACGCGACGGCGCAGGTCGGTGGCATCCCTGTCCGGATCGAGATCGAGGACCTCCAGCTCTCCCGCCGCCCGCCGCAAGAGCCCGGCCGCGAGTCGGGCGAAGGTGGACTTGCCCGAGCCGTTGTCGCCGATGATCGCGATGGTCCGGGCTTCGAGGTCCAGGGTCACGTCGTGGAGCACCTCCGTGTCGCCGAGGCGGGCGGTCAGGCGCCGGCAGCGGATCACGCGTGCACGTCGGCCGGCGTCCTTTCACCGGCAGCCCCGCGCCACGCGCGCCGGAAACCTCGCGGATAGGCACGCACCAGCACCGACACCACGATCGTCGCAATAGCCGCTTTGAGGAGATCCCCCGGCACGAACACCAGGCTCGTCAGCGCCGTCTCGGCGAGCGGCAGACGCGTCACCAGGCTCTGCACCGGGATGCCGAGGGCGTAGATGGCGCCGATCCCCCCGACGATCATCGCCGCGGCGGTGCGCCACGCCACGGGACGACGTCCGCCCGCGTGCACGATCAGTCCGATAACGATCGCCCCGAGGATCCACCCGAGGGCGTACCCCGCAGTCGGTCCCAGGAAGACGCCGAATCCTCCCCGCCCGCCCGCGAGGACGGGGAGTCCCACTGCGGCGAGCGCGAGGAGGATCGACACCGAGAGCGCACCGAGCCACGGTCCGAGAACTGCGCCGGCCAGCATCACTCCGAGCGTCTGCGCCGTGATCGGCACGCCGCCGAAGAGGGGGAAGCTCCCGGGCAGCCCCAGGACCGCGATGAGCGCGGCGAAGACGGCGACGCGGGCGAGGTCGGTGGCATCGAGAGTGCGGGTCATGAGCACGCCTTTCCTGAACGGTGTTCACCTGAACAGCGTTCACTATACTCAGACGCATGGCACCCCGAGGACACTCCGCCCACGACGTCGCCCAGACCGCCCTGCGGATCCTCGACGATCACGGACTCCCCGACCTCACGATGCGCCGACTCGCGGCAGCCCTGGAGGTGCAGCCCAGTGCTCTGTACTGGCACTTCCCGAACAAGCAGACCTTGCTCGCGGAGCTCTCGGATCGCATCGTCGGGCGGATGGCATCCAGGACTCCCGATGACCTGCGCGTCGAGGCGCACGCACTGCGCGACGCGCTGCTGACGTACCGCGACGGCGCCGAGGTCGTCTCGAGCACCCTCGCGCTGGGCCTCGGGTCGACGCTGGCGCACGATCGACTGACCGCCGCGATCGCCGCCGCCGGGTTCGACGCCGACACCGCGCGCCGCGGCGCGACCACGGTGCTGCACTACGTGCTCGGCTTCGTCTGGCACGAGCAGCAGCGCCTGCAGTACGACAGCCTCGGCGCACGCGAGGGCGCCTCGGGCCTCGAGAGCGACGACTTCGCCTTCGGCCTCGACCTCATCGCCGACGGGCTGCGGGCGCGCGCGGGCGCGGGGCCCCTCGCGTAGGCGGCGGGTTGCGGGCGGGGCTGCGGGCGGCGCGGCGGGGCTGCGGGCGGGGCGGCGCCGCGGCTGAGGGCGGGAGCGCTGCGGCGCCGCATTCGGCATCCATAAACGCCATCCGCTCACAGAAACACGCTCTGCACGCGTTTATGC
>NZ_JARHXC010000185.1:0-13769 GCF_029222405.1 Microbacterium sp. Kw_RZR3
GACCGCGGCGCCGCGGTCGAGGTCGCGGGTGTAAACCGACCCGCCGAGTCCATAGTCAGAGTCATTGGCCAGTGCTATGGCTTCCTCCTCGTCCTTGACACGGAACACCATCGGAACGGGCCCGAAGATCTCCTGGCGGAAAATCGGGTTGTCCGAGTCGATCTCGGTCAAGACCGCAGGCTGGGTGAACGCTCCGGCGCGAGGGACGGGAGCACCGACGTAGTTCGCCTTGGCGCCGTGATCGACCGCCAGCCGGATCTGTGCCTCGACCTCTTCGGCCGCACTTTGAGATGACATCGGTGCCAGGGTCGTCGCCGGGTCGAACGGGTCTCCCGGAGTAAGCCCGGAGAGGGAGAACAGGAAACGTTCGAGGAATGCATCGTACATGGGGTCGAGGACGATCATTCGCTTGGGCGAGATGCACACTTGGCCGTTGACGCTCATGCGGCCGGCGACGGCGCAGCTGACTGCGAGATCGAGATCCGCGTCGTCCAGGATGATCATCGCGTCCGAACCGCCGAGTTCGAGAACGGACTTCTTCAACGCTGCGCCTGCCTGAGCTGCGACGACCGCGCCGGCGGCTTCGCTGCCCGTGAGGGTAACCCCTGTCACTCGCGGATCGCCGATCACACGCTCGATCTGTGCGCGGGTGAGGTACAGGTTGGTGAAGACGCCGTCGGGAACCCCGGCGTCGGTCATGATCTGCTGCACCGCGGCCGCACTCTGCGGCACGATCGAGGCGTGCTTCAACAGGACGACGTTACCCACCGCCAGCTGGGGGGCCAGCGGCCTGATCGGCTGGTAGTAGGGGCCGTTGAACGGTTCGATCGCGAACACGATGCCAGTCGGTTCGATGACCGTGACGGCGCTGTACGCGTCACCGGCGAACGTCTCGACGGGGCGTGAGGCGAGAAGGCGTTCTGCGTGTTGGGCGTAGTAGTCGAGAATGCCGATGGCTACCGAGATCTCGTACCGCGCGTCCGCCAACAAGCGTCCCGTCTCAAGTGTGCTGATCCGGGCTAGCTCCTCGGTGCGCTCGCGCATGATGTCCGCGGCCCGCGCCAGAATCGCAGCCCGCTCGGCTACAGGTCTCTGACGCCACGACTGGTACGCCGCGTGAGCGGCGTCGAGAGCAGCATCCACTTCGGCATCCGTCGCGTCGGGAAATGTGGCGACAGTCTCATTGGTGTATGGGTTGACGGTGGCATAAGCCATGGGGGTACCTTTCTTCTCTTCGTCGAGTAGGAGCGATGGAGGCTTGAGGGTTGCTATCGGTCGCCGTTGCTTCAGCGGCCGATCCTCGAGGCGAGGTGCCAAGCGGATGAGAGTGGTGCTGTGGCGATCGCGGCCTTGATGGCTCCGCCGAGGAGCAACGGGCAGAGGCCGGCCTTGAGGGTCTGAGTGAAGTCAAGTCCCAACGAGACGGCGAGCCAGGGCCGGCCGTTGGGCGCGGGACGGAGGGCGACGGTCTGGCTCACTTGTTGTCCTCTGCCGGGGCGGATGCGGGCACGGACGCGCCGCCCGGGGCGATGATGGCCAGGAGATCGCCCGCGTCGACCTGCTGCGTCGCGGGGATCGCGAGGTGGGAGACGGTGCCGGCGACGGGGGTGGTGATTGCGGCCTCCATCTTCATGGCCTCGATGGTGGCGATGGCCTGGCCCGCCGCCACGGTGTCTCCGACGGCGACCTTCAGGGTCACGACGCCCGAGAACGGGGCGGGGACCTGTCCGGGCTGAGCCGGGTCGGCATTCACCGCAGCCTTGGTTTCGACTGTGACCGAGCGATCGCGGACGAACACCGGCCGCAGCTGCCCGTTGAGGGTGGTCATGACGGTGCGCATGCCCTTCTCCTCGGGCTCTGAGATGGCTTCGAGGCCGACGTAGAGCTTGACGCCCTTGTCGATGTCGACGACGTGCTCCTCGCCCTGGCGGAGGCCGTAGAGGTAGTCGACGGTGTCGATCACGGACAGGTCGCCGAAGAGGTTCCGGTTGGAGTCGAACGCGCGGGTCGGGGTGGGGAACAGGAGCCGGTTCAGTGCCTGCCGACGTGTCGCGGGCTCGGCGTCGGGAGCGAGGTCGGCGCGGTCGGAGTCGCTGAGAGGGGTGACCCCGACCCTGACGTCGCGGCCCTGGAGGACCTTGGTGCGGAACGGCTCGGGCCATCCGCCGGGCAGCTCGCCAAGCTCGCCGGCCATGAACCCGATCACGCTGTCGGGGATGTCGTACTTCTGCGGGTTCTCGGCGAAGTCCTCCGGGTCGGCCTTCACCGCGGCCAGATGCAGGGCGAGGTCGCCGACGACCTTCGAGGACGGGGTGACCTTCGGGATGCGGCCGAGGATGCCGTTCGCGGCGGCGTAGAGGTCCTCGATCAGCTCGAAGTCGTCCGCGAGTCCGAGGGCGATGGCCTGCTGGCGCAGGTTCGACAGCTGACCGCCCGGGATCTCGTGCCGGTACACTCGCCCAGTGGGTCCGGGCAGCCCGGGCTCGAACGGGGCGTAGACCTTCCGCACCGCCTCCCAGTAGGGCTCCAGGTCGGACAAGGCCTTCAGGTCGAGGCCTGTGTCGCGGTCTGTGTGGGCGAGTGCGGCGACCAGAGCGGATGCGGACGGCTGCGACGTGGTGCCCGACAGGGGGGCGGCGGCGACGTCGACCGCATCGGCACCCGCCGCACTGGCGGCGAGGAGGGTGGCGAGCTGGCCGCCGGCGGTGTCGTGGGTGTGAACGTGGACGGGCAGGTCGAAGCGTTCGCGGAACGCGGTGACGAGCTTCGCGGCCGCGGCGGGACGGAGTAGCCCGGCCATGTCCTTGATCGCGAGGATGTGCGCCCCGGCGTCAACGATCTGCTCCGCCAGCCGCAGGTAGTAGTCGAGGGTGTAGAGGTCCTCGCCCGGGTCAAGGAGGTCGCCCGTGTAGCAGACCGCGACCTCCGCGACCGTGGAGCCTGTGGCCAGGACCGCGTCGATCGCGGGACGCATCTGCGACACGTCGTTCAGGGCGTCGAAGATGCGGAAGATGTCGATGCCCGTGCTCGCCGCCTCGGTCACGAACGCGTCGGTGACCTCCGTCGGGTACGGGGTGTAGCCGACCGTGTTGCGGCCACGGAGAAGCATCTGGATCGCGATGTTCGGCAGCGCCTCCCGGAGGGCGGCGAGCCGTTCCCACGGGTCCTCGCCGAGGAAGCGCAACGCGACGTCGTAGGTCGCGCCACCCCACGCCTCCATCGACAGCAGCCCCGGCGTCATCCGGGCCACGTGGGGAGCGACCGCGACGAGGTCCTTCGTCCGCACCCGGGTGGCGAGGAGGGACTGGTGCGCGTCGCGCATCGTCGTCTCCGTCACCGCGAGAGCGGTCTGGGTGCGAAGAGCATCCGCGAAGCCCACCGGCCCCAGCGCGAGTAGCCGCTGCCTGGATCCCGCGGGGGCCGGGGCGGTCACGTCGATCTGCGGGAGCTTGTCGATCGGATGCACCGTCGTCACCGGGACGCCGTGGGGTTGGTTGACCGTGACGTCGGTGAGCCAGTTCAGGATCTTTGTGCCACGGTCCTTCGACGTCCGGCCACGCACCAGCCACGGCCGCTCGTCGATGAGGGATGTCGAGAGGTCACCCGCCGCGAACGCGGGATCATCCAGCACGGCCTGGAGGAACGGAATGTTCGTGGACACACCCCGGATCCGGAACTCCGCCAGACCACGACGCGCGCGCCGCACCGCGGACGGGAAGTCGCGGCCACGGCACGACATCTTCGCGAGCATGCTGTCGAAGTGCGGGCTGATCTGCACACCCACCTCGACGGTGCCACCATCGAGCCTCACGCCGGCGCCTCCCGGCGACCGGTACGCGGTGATCCGGCCGGTGTCAGGTCGGAAGTCGTCGGTCGGATCCTCCGTCGTGATCCGGCACTGCAGGGCCGCGCCGTGCAGCCGGATCGTGTCCTGACTCAGACCCATCTCCGCCAGGGTGGAGCCCGACGCGATGAGCATCTGTGACTGCACCAGGTCCACGTCGGTGACCTCCTCGGTCACCGTGTGTTCGACCTGGATGCGCGGGTTCATCTCGATGAACACGTGCTCACCCGCCCGCTCCCCCGCCGTGTCGACGAGGAACTCCACCGTGCCCGCGTTCACGTACCCGATCGAGCGGGCGAACGCGATCGCGTCTCGATGCAGCGCCGCGCGCAACTCGTCGTTGATGTTCGGCGCCGGCGCGATCTCCACCACCTTCTGGTTTCGTCGCTGCACCGAGCAGTCGCGCTCGAACAGGTGCAGGGTCGTGCCCGCCGCATCCGCGAGAATCTGCACCTCGATGTGACGCGGCCGCAGCACCGCCTGCTCCAGGAACATCGTCGGATCCCCGAACGCCGAGTCCGCCTCTCGCATCGCCGCCTCCAAAGCGGGACGCAGCTCCGCCCGCGTCTCGACCCGGCGCATCCCGCGCCCGCCGCCGCCCGCCACGGCTTTCGCGAAGATCGGGAACCCGACCTCCTCCGCCCCCGCCAGCAGCTCCTCGATGTCGCGCGACGCAGGCGTGGACTTCAGCACCGGCACCCCGGCCGCGATCGCGTGCTCCTTCGCCGTGACCTTGTGCCCCGCCATCTCCAGCACGCTCGACGCCGGACCGATGAACGTGATCCCGTTCGCCGCCGCCGCGGCCGCCAGCTCCGGGTTCTCCGACAGGAATCCGTAGCCGGGGTAGATCGCATCCGCCCCCGACAGCAGCGCCACCCGGATGATCTCCCTCACATCCAGGTACGCCCGCACCGGATGACCCGGCTCGCCGATCTGGTACCCCTCGTCGGCCTTCAACCGGTGCATCGAGTTGCGGTCCTCGTACGGGAACACCGCCACTGTCGCCGCACCCAGCTCGTTCGCCGCGCGAAAAGCCCGGATCGCGATCTCGCCGCGATTGGCCACAAGGATCTTCGAGAACATCTGCACCTCTTCGTCAAAGACGCGTGGCCAGCACGCCCGCTCCGGGCCGAGCGACGCGCGTGTCCGGTCGTATGGTTGTGGCCCTTCAGGGCGCGGTAGGGGTGGCCGCCTGTCGAAGCCCGGCGAGGTCGCGTTCCGCCGCGGCGCGGAGGGTTGAGAGGTCGCTGGCGAGGCTTCCGTAGTCGGCGAGGTCGTCGAATCCGTACCCCAGCGGTGCGCCAACCCGGACCCCGACGGAGTGAGCGGCGCGGACCACCTGCTCCCAGAGTGCGATCAGCTGGTCGATGTCATCGACCATGTCGATCCCGAGGTCTTGGGAGAGATCTGCCAGGCCGAAGAACACGTAGTCGACGCCTTCCACTGCGCAGATTTCCTCGATGTGGTCGACGCCCGCCTTCGTTTCGATGAGCGGGATGATGAGCGCGTTGTTGTTCATGCGGGCGGCGTAGGGTGCCCAGTCGTCACCCGAGAAGTTCGTGGCCGGCACGACGGGGCACATGCCGCGTCCACCGGCTTGGTACCTCGATGCTTTGACGGCGCGAGCGGCCCCGTCCGCGCTCTCGATCTTGGGGACCATGACGCCTTGGGCGCCGGCGTCGAGCGTCTGCTGGATCGCTGCGTGGTTGTTCTCGAGCACGCGCACGATGGGGACGATGCCGTTGGCTTCGGCCGCCATGAGGTGCGCGCGAAGGTGGCTGTTGTCCATGATTCCGTGCTCACGGTCGATGAGGACCCAGTCGTAGCCTGCGTCGCCGTAGAGCGCCGTGATCGCGGCGTCCGTCGACATGACGAACACTCCTGCCGGGGTGTGGCCGTTGCGGATGAGTCGTTCGAACTCGGCGCGGGCGTAGAGCCTGGTCATGCGTGAAGGTGTCCTTTCGTGGTGGCGGGGAGGGGTGAGCGAAGCTCACGCAGCGTTCGCGGTGAACCGGGGTTCGACGACAATGTTGATCGCGTTCTCCCCTTCGACTCGGCCTTGCAGGGTTTCGAGCGCGAGCGGGAGCTGGTCGAAGCCGAAGATGTGCGTGCGGAGGTCGCTCAGCGGGAGCGTGTTCGCGATGATCAGGTCCGCGGCCATCTGCTGGGCCTGGTGGGTGGTTCCCATCACGCCGATGAGTCGGATGCCTTTGATGGTGACAGCGTCGAGAGGGAAAGCCGTGAGGGGCTTCCCCTTGATGCCGGCACTGGCCAGAGTGCCGCCCTTGCGCAGCATCGCGATGCCGTCGAGGATCGGCTGTTGCGCGACGGGTGAGGTGTCGATGACGATGTCGAACCCGGCGCCTGCGGTCGCCGCTGCTGCGACATCGACAACATCTTCTTCTTCGACATTGACGACGACGTCGGCGCCGAGCCGTTCCGCGAGTGCCAGCTTGTGAGCGTCTCGCCCGAGTCCGGTAGCGATGATGAGGCCGGCGCCGGCCGCTTTCGCCGCAGCAATACACGCCAGACCGCGCTGTCCGGAACCGAGCACGGCGACGCGGGACCCCAGGGTGACACCGGCGTCCATAACCGCCCACTGAATGCCGTTGGCGAGGGGATTCCACAGAGCGGCGTCGGGGGCGCTCACCTCTTGGGGGAAGTGGTACAGGACGGTGTGGGGGTCGATGTAGACGTGAGTCGAGTAGCCACCCCATAGCCCCGGGCCGATGTAGGTCGGTATGAAGCCGTAGCAGCTCGTCCGCCAGGGCATGCCGGTGCAGAACTGCGCCTGATTGCGGCGGCAGGCCTCGCAGCTTCCGCACGCGAGCCATGGGTTCACCGCCACACGGTCGCCCACCTTGAGCCCGGGATGAGCCGCGGTAGCCTCGCCGAGGTCCTCGATGACGCCGACGATCTCATGCCCGTTGATCCGTGGGTACTGGGTCAGGTCGGCTGGGTCGTAGCCGCCGCCGTGCCCCTCGTAGGCGTCGATGTCGCTTGCGCAGATGCCGTTGGCCTCCACCCGGAGAAGCGCCGCGCCAGGGACGAGGCTCGGAAGCGGGATCTCCTGAAACTCGTGACTGTCGGGTCCGGTCTGGACCAGGGCGGTAGCGGTGGAGCTCATCGCGTCGCCTCCACGAGTTCTGCACGGCGGGTGATGGCAGGGTCATCGGCATTTCTGCTTCCCACGGCAAAGCCGGGGACCATGCCCATTCCCTCGTTGCCCACCGCTCTGGTCATCGAGCCGGGGACCGTGGTCCGGCTCTGGATCGCCCAGCGGCCGTCCTTGCGGGTGAAGTGATCGACATACCGTCCGGAGGAGATGGCCTCGAACGGCTGCGCATCACCGTCCGAGGCGAAAAGGCTCGCCTGCGGGTTCACGCTCTGCCAGACGAGGAAGTACGTCTCGACGAAAGCGGAGTCGTCCGAGAGAAACTCGATCATCGTGTTGCTGACATGGTGTGCCGAGTACGCGATCGTCTGATGGCGGTTCGCGACCCACTTGATGAAACCGTCGACGTCGCCCTTGTAGGCGCCGTGGTCGTCGATCCCGTCTGCATGGAACACTTCCCTGAGCTCATCGAGCTGGAGGCGGTCGACGGCGTGGCAGAACTGGTGGACACGGTGCTGGATCTCGGCTCGGTCCGCGAGGCGATCCGGGGCGAACTGACTTGACGAAGGCATTGGGCATGCTCCTTATACAGATTGGTGTTGTGTGGCGTCTGCTGGCCAGAAGGGCGTTCCGGCGTTCGCGGTTGGTCGGCGTCAGAGCACCGCGACAGGGTTGAGGGGGCTGGACGTCGCTCCGACGAACCTCCACGGCAGAGCGGTGAACAGGAACTCCCACCGCTTCTCGGCTTCGCAGGCCCGCGCCAAGGCAGTCAGGTCAAGGTTGTCCATCAGCCACAGCCCCATCGCCACGAGGCTGACGGCGTGGATCGGGCGGGCGAAATCGAAGTCGTCGACCTGCGCGGGCTGCACGTCGTGCGTGCCGTCCGCGCCCATGGCGGCAACGTCCCGGTCGTGAAGGAAGGGAAGGCAGGAGATGTCGAGTCCGGCCTGCACGCCGTCCAGGGGTCCCGGGTTGGCAGTGCGGTACACCGGTCCGAGGGTCTCCAGGGCGGCGGCGTTGCCAGTGTGGATGAGGAGGACGTCCCCGGATCGCACCTGCACACCTTGTCGGCGTTCGGCCTCGAGGAGCTCGTCGACGTGAACGGCGTGGCAGCGCTCGAGGTAGGGAACACCGTGGAGCCCGGCGATGTCGAGCAGAACCCCGCGGGTGATGATGCCCTCGGTGGCGTGCGAGACCGAAAGATGGGCCGACCCGATCGTGTTGTTAGATGCGCTCGCGGGGAAGCCGTTATAGAACAGACCATCCCAGTAGTAGTGGCCTAGCCCGTCGAGGTGTGCGTTGCCGCCGTGAGGGCTGAGCGTGATCTCTTCGCCGACCGCGTCCCAGCGGGCCTCTTTACCGAGCAGGTGACGCACCTCGCCGACCTTTGAATCGCGTTGCACGTTCGTCACTCCGGAGTGCAGCGGGTCTGGGCGCAGGGGGTCGAGGTTTCTGGCCAAGGAGATGGCGGTGCCGCTTCGCACGTTCGCGGCTGCGCGGCGTCGGACCTCCGGGGTGATGAGGTTCAGCGTCCCGAGGCGGTCGTCCTCACCCCATCGCCCCCAGTTGGAGAGCGTGGTGAGGTACTCCTCGATCTGCGCGATGTGGACTCGATCCCGTTCTGCTGTTGTCATGGTGATGCT
Source organism: Microbacterium sp. Kw_RZR3 (assembly GCF_029222405.1). Taxonomy (NCBI): domain Bacteria; kingdom Bacillati; phylum Actinomycetota; class Actinomycetes; order Micrococcales; family Microbacteriaceae; genus Microbacterium; species Microbacterium sp. Kw_RZR3. Next base: position 8,603 of record NZ_JARHXC010000185.1, read on the forward strand.
CTCCTTCCCGCCGGCGGTTCATTGCCGTGAGCGCTTGTAGATGATGGGGGAAATGCCGGCTCGGCACCGTACAAGGCCAAGTACCGGTTCTTCAGGTCGTCCACGATCTCCGCTGCCAGCGGGCTCATCCGCGTCCCGGCGAGCGAAAACACGGACAATTCGCTACTGGAGATGGCGAGTTCGATCGTGATCGGGAGGCGCACCAGACCGTCTCCTGGACGCTGGGTGGAGGCCACGATCAGCGCGTCTGAGCTGGATGCGATGTCCACGAGCATCCCGTAGTCGTCCACCTGGAGGCTCGACGCGAAAAGGTAGCGGTCCCGTTCGCTACCCAGGGACATCAGGTTCTCGCTCCACGCGGTCCCCGAGATACGCGGAAAGGCGAGAAGATCCTCGATCGTCACGCGCTCCTGCTCAGCCAGCGGGTGCCCTGGCCTGACAAAGAAGTTGGGCGCGAAATTCCCGAACACCTGCTGACGCACACGGGTCGATCGCCGCCGCACGGAGGGCAGTCCAAGGTAGAACTCGATCTCACCGTCCAGGAGCAGCTCGGTCATGAGATCCGACGTGCTGGTGTGCACGCGGACGCGCAGATCAGGGGTGGATAGAAGTCGATCCTTGAAGAACCCTGGAAGGACGACACCCCCGAGCATCGGTCCAATGCCGAAGGAGATGGTCGGGACCGCGCGCACTGGCATTCCCGTCATTCGGCTCTCCATTTCGTCGAGATCGTGGAGGATGGCGTCGCTGCGCTCGAAGAGCTCGGTCCCGGCCAGGGTGAGTGTGATCCCTGTCCGTCCGCGTTCGCGTTCGATCAGCCGGGTCCCCAGATGCTCTTCGAGGGATTGGATGCTGCGAGAGAGTGCGGATTGGGAGAGGTTGAGTGCCTCCGCGGCGCGGGTAAAACTGCCTGTCTTGACCACGATGAGGAACTGGCGGAGCTTGTGAACGTCGATCATGGAGCGACCCTAGGGTCGGGCTGAAGACGCGACAAGCACGTGAGATCTGCTCCGACGACGGTCACCGGGTCCATTCTCGTTCCGGGCTGGTAGACGTCGTCGAAGAGCACGGTGCCCGCATCGGTGAGGTGCGCATCCAGGATCTGCTCGTCAGCCGCTGTCGACTCACGCGGTGTGAGGGTGCAGACGATACGGCGGCTTGGCGGCACAGACCGTGACGTGGGTTCGACGATCGAGAGCACCAGCGCGTTGTTGTACGCCTCGATCCGCGGATCGATGATCGTCACGCCCAGCATGCCGCGGTAGGCCGACAGCGTCGCTCTGCCCGTGAAACAGAGACCACCATCTCCCTCGCTTTGCGGAAAGCAGAACTCCCCGTTCTGCATGTATGCAGGTGCCGAGGTGTCTTCGGACCCGTCGTCGATGGCGCGGACGTACTCCCGGAAGCTCTGCTTCACACCCCAGCGCAGGATGCCGTCCGTCACTGGGCGTCGGCGATCCGTACGCAAAGGCCTGCAAGTTCGGGTCGGACCGCGATCTGGCACGCCAGCCTGCTTGAGGGGCGCGCACTGTCGACCATGTCAAGCAGTTCCCGCTCGTCACGGGACTGCGGATCAATCCCGTCCGGAGCGTCGTCGATGTACACGTGGCAGGTGCCGCACGACATCTCGCCGCCGCATTCCCCGACGATCTCGGAGATGTCGTTCTGCAGAGCTGCCCTCATCAGGGACTCCCCGTCCGACGCTTCGACGAGTCGTTCCGCTCCGTCGGGGAGTACGTACACGATGCGCGTCATCGGGCGCTCACCGCCGACGAGACGGACGTGTACGCCACCTGCATCGAAGTGAAGCCGTTGACGCCGTAGTCCGCGATCCAGTTCGGCTCCGCATCCGAGACCGGGCGCAGGTCGGGGAAGGTCTGAAGGACCCGCGGAATGAGGGATGCGAGTTCGAGTCGCGCGAGGGCCCGTCCCAAGCAGAGGTGGATCCCGGTTCCGAACGCGAGGTGGTCGTTGGGGGTCCTTGTGATGTCGAAGCGGTGAGGGTCCGGGAAGACCGTCTCGTCCTTGTTGGCCGACGCCAGGAAGCCGACCGCCCAGTCGCCGGTCTTGATCCGCTTCCCGTTCAGGTCGAAGTCACGGGTTGCGACTCTGAGCCGGCTCTTCGTCGGGGTGGCCCAGCGGAGGACTTCCTCGATCGCGGGCTTGGTCAGGGACGGGTCATCGAGGAGTGCCGTACGCTGGTCCGGGTTGAGCATGAAGGCCCACAGGCCGACTGCTGCAGCGTTGCGTGTGGTCTCGAGGCCGCCACCGATCATCGTGGTGAACCACATCCGCATCTCGTGGATGCTCAGTTCGTCGCCGTCGATCTGCAGTTGGCCGATCACCGTCGCGAAGTCGTCCTTCGGGTCCTTCCTACGGGCGATCGCGAGGTCCTGGCAGTAGTCCAGGAGCTTGCCCATTCCGACGTTGTACGTGGCGACCGGGTCGTTGTCGATCACCCATCGCGGATCCGCGGAGGCGAGCCACTGCCAGGACGCCTCGCGCAGGTACGGCCAGTCCGACTCCGGCACACCGAGCATCCGGAGGATCACCTTCACGGGAAGCTCGGCTGCGATGTCCTCGACGAGGTCGCACTCCCCTCGCTCCGCGACATCCGCGATGATCTCGTCGACGATGCCGGACACATCCGAGCCGAGGCGTCCGATCGCGGGCACGCTGAAGTGCTTGTTGATCGGAGCCCGATACAGATCGTGGACCGGGTTGTCGTTGGTGGCCGGGTTGATGTCCCACCCCTGCGCGTGGCGCTCCTCGGGCGTGCGCCGCTTCGGTGAACGGGTCACGCGCGTGTCCCACCGGTTGCTGAAGAGATCGTCGCGGAGCAGATAGTCCTTGACGTCGTCGTAGCGCGTGATCGACCAGTGAGGCCGACCGTATCGCTCGTTCTCAGTCCAGTGCACGGGGTCCTCGTCCCGCATGGTCTTGAACACGTCGTGGTACTCACGCGTGGTGTACCAGTGAGGGTCAAGAAGCTTGTTATCGATTGCGTGCCAGTCGGTCATCGTTGTCCTTCCGCGAGGCTGAGGTCCCATGTTGACGCGGGGCCTGGTCGAGTGTCCAATGCATCTTGTAGACCCGAAAAATGCGGGAAACGCATCTGAGCTTTGTGCGTTGGAGGAATCTTTTCCCCGCGGAAGATGCATTGGACGCGCGTCTGCTCATCCAGTTGGCTTAGCTCGACCGTGGCGACGATGTGCGGATGCTCTTCCCCGTCGATCGCATAAGGGAAGGGAGAGAGACGTGCTCGAGGCATATGACGTGCTAGTCGTGGGGGCCGGTCAAGCGGGCGTGCAGGTGGCCGATTCGCTCAGGAAAGGCGGATTCGCCGGAACTGTGGGCATCATCAACGCGGAAGACTCGCTGCCCTATGAGCGACCTCCGCTGTCGAAGGCCTTCCTGCGTGGCGAAGCCGAAATCGACGACTTCCTGTTTCACAATGCCGATTGGTATGCGCAGCACGACATCGACCTGATCGCCCCTGCGACAGTCGAGTCTGTCGACGCCGAAGGACACGTCGCGATGCTCGAGGACGGTCAGCGCATCAGCTGGGGCCGGCTGATCTGGGCCGCAGGCGGCCGGGCCCGCAAACTCTCACTTCCCGGCGCCGAACTCGCTGGCGTCCTCTCTCTCCGAACGCACCAGGACGCCGCCGACCTGCGGCAGAGGGTCGGCACCGCTCACCGCGCAGTGATCATCGGCGGGGGATACATCGGCCTCGAAGCCGCCGCCGCGTTCGCCACCCTCGGGCTCGACGTCACCGTCATCGAAGCACAAGACCGGCTCCTCGCCCGGGTCACCTGCAATGCCGTTTCCGACTTCTACCTCGACCTGCACCGCAAGCACGACACCACGGTGTTGCTCGCGAGCGGGATCGAGCGCATCGTCGGCGAGAACGGGAATGCGTCCGGCGTCGAGCTTCTCGACGGCACTCTCCTCCCCGCAGACATCGTCCTTGTCGGCGTCGGCCTCATACCCAACGTCGAGCCTCTCGCCGCTGCAGGCGCAACGGTGACGAACGGACTCGAAGTCGACGAGTGCTTCCGAACGTCGCTTCCCGATGTGTTTGCCATCGGTGACTGCGTCAACATCGCCCACCCGTTCGCTGCCGACTCGCGAGTCAGACTCGAATCGGTTCCCAACGCGAATGAGCACGGAAAAGCACTGGCTGAGGTCCTTCTTGGAGTGGACCAGGCCCCGCCTTCCCCGCCGTGGTTCTGGTCACACCAGTTCGACGTCAAACTGCAGACAGTCGGTCTTCAAACCGGCCACGACGACGCTGTAATCCGCGGCGACGTCGAGAGTGGGAAGTTCAGTGTGGTCTACCTCCGAGAAGGTCGTGTCATCGCCCTGGACTGCATCAACTCCGTCGCCGACTTCGCCCAGGGGAAGCAACTCGTCAAGAACGGCGTCCACGCGTCTGCCTCCGAGCTCGCCGATACCGCGGTTCCCCTCAAAGCTCATTTGGCAACAGTGAAGACGCCGTAACGGCAGCACCCCCGACATAACACCCGACAGATCAAGACTCGAACCAATGTCTGGCGCGAGCGCAGCGACCGAGAACGGAAAGAAGATGCCTACTACCGCAGAAACCGTTGTTCGAAACTTCTACAAGGACTGGGGCGAGGTCGGCTTCAAGGAGGCCTACATTCGTCACCTGCATCCCGACGTCGTTCTCCAGAACACAGGCAGGCCCGACCGAGAAGGCATCGACGCGGTCCTCGGTGCACTCGAGAAGTACATCGAGATCTACTGCCGACCCTTTGCGAAGGTAACCCTCCTCCACCTCGCCACCGAGGGAGACTCCACCGTCATCACCGAACGAACCGAACATTGCTTCAGCCCGGACCACGACGACACCCACGATGGACATTTCGCCTCCGTCTTCGAGATCGAAGACGGCAAGATCAGGCGCTGGGCCGAGTTCTGGGGCGACGACCCCGCAGCATACTCGTTCGGATCCGCGCTTCCCCGACCCGAGACATACCGCAAGGTCAGCAAGTAAGAAGCTGGACGCGGCCCGGTCGCACCGCTCAGTCGGGGCGACCGGGCGCAACCGTCCTGGCCGGCAGGACGCGCTGACGCGGCTTTTCGACCCGCGGGCGAGATCTCAGAACGAGCAAAAGCTTCCGCGCGCATGACCTCCGCCGAT
>NZ_JARHXC010000186.1:0-2130 GCF_029222405.1 Microbacterium sp. Kw_RZR3
GACCGTGAAGCGAAATTACTTCAGGGTCACCGAAGCGCCGGCCTCCTCGAGGGCAGCCTTGGCCTTCTCGGCGGTCTCCTTGTTCGCGCCCTCGAGCACGGCCTTGGGAGCGCCATCGACGACGGCCTTGGCCTCGCCGAGGCCGAGCGAGGTGAGCTCGCGGACGACCTTGATGACCTGGATCTTCTTGTCACCGGCGGCCTCGAGGACGACGTCGAACGAGTCCTTCTCCTCGGCCTCTTCGGCGGGGGCAGCGCCACCGGCGGCGGGGCCGGCAACGGCCACGGGGGCAGCAGCGGTGACGTCGAAGGTCTCCTCGAACGCCTTGACGAACTCGGAGAGCTCGATGAGGGTGAGCTCCTTGAACGCGTCGAGCAGCTCTTCGGTGCTGAGCTTAGCCATGTTGTATCTCCTTGATCGGGTTAATCAGCCGGGCCGGGTCAGGCCGCGGTGTCCTGCTTCTCGCGCAGCGCGTCGACCGTGCGAACGGCCTTCGACGGAAGCGCCTGGAAGACGTATGCCGCCTTGGTCATCGTCGCCTTCATCGCACCGGCGAGCTTCGCCAGCAGGACTTCACGGCTCTCGAGATCGGCGAGCTTGTTGACCTCATCCGCGGTCAGCGCGGCGCCATCGAAGTAGCCGCCCTTCACCACGAGCTGAGGGTTAGCCTTGGCAAAGGCACGCAGGCCCTTCGCGACGGCGACAGGGTCACCGTGCACGAACGCGATGGCGGACGGGCCCTTGAGCTCGTCATCCAGTCCCGTGACCCCCGCCTTGGCAGCGGCGATCTTGGTCAGCGTGTTCTTCACCACGGCGTAATCCGCGTCCTGACGGATGTCGTTGCGCAGCTGCTTGAGCTGGGCAACCGTCAGACCGCGGTACTCGGTCAGCAGAACGGCGGTCGAGTTCTCGAAGTTCTTCGTGAGCTCGGCGACCGATGCATCCTTCTGCGCCATGGCCACTCCTTGTGTGTACGAGGCGCTCCGCGGAGGCGGGGCGCCGGCCGAAGACACCGGGGTCCGGACAAAAAAGAAGAGCTCCGGCGCAGGCGCACGGAGCTCGGAAGAGATTCGTTTACCTGCGTAGGTCCTCCGCTTTTCAGCGAACGCTTCGATCGGTGTGCGAGCACTCCGATGACCGACGGTCTTTGGCTTGGGCTCTACTGTACCCGACGCCGCGCTCCCCCGCCAATCCGGTGCCGCCCGCGCTGGCCCGTCCGCCCGCCCCCGTTCCGCGCGCCCAAGTGACCCGCGTTCGCCGAAATGACACGCGCTTCCCACGCAACCCGGGTCATCTCGCGTACCACCGGTCATCTCGGCTTCCCGCCGGGGCGTACGCGGCCGCATTCCGAACGGCCCACACGGGGTCGCGGATCAGCGGGGCGGGCGCACACCGAAGGAGGCAAGGCGAGCGGCGAGTGTCTCGGGCGTGCGAATGTCGCCGAACCCGCCTCGACAGAGGCGCCATTGTGTCGTTCCGCGGATCCAGTCCTCACGACGCTTCTCGTCGAGCAAGACGGTCTCGATGGACCGGCCGCCGCGCATCGTGGCATCCCTGTACTTGACCTCGCCATCGAACTCCCAGAAGGTCCGCACATCGCGAAGCCCGATGTCGACGAAGTACGTCGAACCCTGAGGTCCCGCGACGGCGACCTGCAGGTCGATCTCTCGGAACCCGATGCGGTGCAACTGCAGCCGACTGACGCTTTCGCCGGGAAGCTCTGCGCGACCGTCGGCGAACTCGATGACCTCGCGCGCCCGTCGGATGCCGCGCGACCCGGCTGCGCGATGCGCACGCTCCCGCATGCGCTCGCGCCACGCCTCTTGAGCTCCGGGATCGAACCGGTGCGACGACACCACCTCACGCCTCAGCGCCGCATCAGCGCACGTGAGCGACACCTCGAGCGGTGCCGTGCGCGCGACGTCGAACACCGTACGGTCCAGGCTCGTGCAGGCGATGCCGTCGATCGTTACGACGTCGTCGTCGGGGAGCGCGTCGAGATGTCGACGAAGGCCGGCGCGACTGGTCCCTCCGATCGCGCCTGCGAGTGTCACCTCCACGGGACGGTCAGCGAAGCGATACTGCGGCAGGCCGTGGATGACCGCCGCAGACAGGTGAGACACCACTGCG
>NZ_JARHXC010000187.1:0-42175 GCF_029222405.1 Microbacterium sp. Kw_RZR3
GACGAGCGGGCGCTCAGACGATTGCGCGGAATGCCCCCAGGAGGATGACAGTGAGCAGGAGCAGCGCGATGATTGCGAAGCGACCCGTCCTCCGGGGCCGGGCCGCTCTCGGCTGAGCACCGTCGGGCACTGGTTCGCCATCCATGTACGTCACCGTCAAGTAGAGGATCTCGGCGTCTTTGACGACGATCACTTCTCCCTCGTAGGCCTCGAGTTGTCCCCCAGGCGGACGGATGCTGATGGCGCCGATCAGGGTGAGTGCCTTTGGCATGCCTTCTTCGCCGACATTGCCGTAGGTGTCCACGTAGCCCTGGACCCAGGTGCCCTCCTTCAGACGGACCCCCACGAAGTTGCGTGCCTCGGGCTTTCTGTTGAAGACATAGCCCCAGGAGTCCCGATTCGGGTCCTCCGTGCGGCGGGTGGAGATGAGTTCGTCGGCCCGCTTGCTCCCCAACCACCAGGCGCCGCAGGCGGCCACGCTCAGAAGGACGAAGCCCACGATCACGAACGCTTCGAAGCGCTCGCGGGCATACAGCGCGGGATCATCGAGGAATCGAACGACCTCCGTGTGAACCGATGGCGACAGCAGCGACGCGATCGCGACGACGAAGCCGAACGACGCCGCGATCGCGGTACTGACGAAGATGGCCGTGGCCGTCTCGCGAAAGGTGGACTGCTTGATGCGGGGGCGGTGGCGTTCGCGACTGATGGCGAACATGACACCCGGAAGGATGAGGAGCACGTAGAACGCGACGCCGACGAGGTCTGTGGGCACGCGTCATCTCCAGACTCCGAGTGATAAAATCGCGCCACAAGGTCGTTGGAGGATGCCATGGCGAACTACTCGGGTAACGCGCACTATACGACGATGCAGAGTCACGCGATCGAGCACGCCCAGCAGCCTGTGAACAATCGTGTCGAGCCGACGGTTCGTCCGGCCAACCAGTTTCCGAAGCCGCCGAGCGACTCGCCGTCACGGGCATCGCGCTGATCGCGCTTTCGTCACTTCAGAGAGCCTTGCTGCTGACGCAGCGAGGCTCTCTTGTTCGTGTGGTGAGGTGTCAGCGAATCCCTATCGACGAGCTTTAGCGTCCGGGCTATGTCGCTGCTCGCCCCACGACGCCCCCGTCCCGCCCCCTTGGGTGTCACCGTGGCCGTGCGCATCGCCGCGGCCTTGTCGTTCGTCTACGGGCTGGGGTGCATCGCCCTCGGATCGTGGTTGAGCGTCGCGCTCGCGACCGGGCGCGGGATGGGCGCCGACACCCACGAATACCTCGTGTTCCGCGGGGTGACGACGACGATCGTCTTCTCGTTCCTGGCGGGCGCGGTGTTCGTGACCGAGGCGTTCCTCGTGCTGCGTGGTGCCCGGGGTATCGGGGTCATGGTCGTCGCGGGGATCGTCGCGTTCGGCGGAGTGGTCGGGGAGGTGATCGAGGCGGTCACGGGCGGAGACCCCGGGTCCCTCGCGATCGGCGCGGGCGTCATCGGCGCGGCGGCCCTGCCCGCGGTGTTGCTCCTCCTTCCCCGTGCACCCCGGTCGGCGCCGCCCGCCGCCCCGGAACCCGCGCCCGGCGTCACACCGTCGCCGCAGCCATGAGGACGACGGATGCCGCCATGGCACCGATCTGGGCACGGTCCAGCCGTGTCGGCATCCGTCGCATCGTTTCGAGGGACAGTGCAACGTAGGCCGCCGCTACACCGACGAGCACGGGGGCCAGGGCGAGTCCGTGGGCATGGCTGGAGGGGCTCGTGTGCGAGACCATACCGAGCTGCAGCGCCCCCATGACGACCATTCCGAGAGTCGTATGGACGGTCATCAGCGCGGGCACGCGCGGCGTGCGGCGCTGCCGCGGACGCCGCCGCACCGCGAGCGCGACGGCACCGATGAGCAGCAGCACGGTCCACCACACCGTAGCGACCACGCCGAACACCGCGGCATCCAGCATCGCGAGCAGCATCAGCACGGATGCCGCGACCTCGGGCGGCCGCACCCGCGCGCGATCGGCTGCCAGACAGCAGGCGCCGACCGCGGCGGGGGCGACCGCCCAGGCGTGGAGGATCTCGCTCATCGGTTCAACAGTGGTGCGCGTCGCCGTGCCCGTCGTGACCGTGCGTGCTGTGGTCATGACCGTGCGCGCCGACCGCCTCATCCGCGTGCGGGCCGTGGCCGTGCCCGTCGGCATGCGCCGTCGGCGCGCAATGCGTGTTCGCCGGCGCGGGGACGTTCAGGACGGGATTGCGCTCGAAGAAGTTGTACGGCTTCAGTGTGAACTTCGCGTAGTCCATCGGCATGACGGGCCAGTCCTCGTTGCGCGGGAAGTGCGTGAGTCCGAATGTGTGCCAGAGCACCACGTCTTCGCCGACGAGCGGTTCGTCGCCCGCGATGAAGGCCGGGATGCCGGCACCACCCGGGTGCTGATTGACGAAGTCGCCCGCGGCGTATCGCTCATCGGGGTCGTACTTCGTCACGAACAGGTTCTTCGTGGCGAACGCCGCGCGCGCGGCGATCGAAGAGGCGTCATCGGCCAGCAGCACCGGAGTCTCGGTCGGGAACAGCATGTACGACGTCGCCTGTCCGCGCTCCGTCGTCTTCTCGGTCGAGGCGATCTGCCACACGCGGTTCACGGCGCCGTCGGCGACGCGGCCCGACACCTTCTCCGACGTGATCGGCGTCACCTTCTTCGTGAAGGCGTTCCCGGCGGGGTTCTCGGCCGAGATGGGCACGCGCACCGCGTCGATCTCGTTCACGACGTTCGCGACCCCGTCGACGGTCATGTCGAGCCGCGCCGAGAACAGGTGCTGATGGTACGGCGCCCCGAGGCCCGGCGCGACCTCCGAGGCGTACGGGTAGCCCTCGCCCGGGTAGGCGGAGGTGAACAGGATGCCGGTGAGCTTCGCCTCGCACTCGATCGTGCCGTCGAGGTACAGGTACCAGTAGAAGCCGTAGTCGTAGTTGCCGACGGTGGTGAAGAACGAGATGACCAGCCGCCGTGAGCGGCGCACCTCGCTGGCGCCGGTGAAGATGTCGGTGTGCTTCCAGAGGGTGCCGAAGTCCTCCTCGTGCATGCACACGGCGTTGCGGATGGTGCGCGGCATCCCGTTCTCGTCCGACAGCACGGCGTCGACGTAGGTGATGTCGCCGACGCAGTCGCAACCGAGCTCGAGCTCGTTCGTGTACCGGCCGAAGAGGTACTCGCCGGTGTCGAAGTAGTTCTGCCAGAACCGGTTGGGCGCGGGGTCGGCGTAGGGCACGACCATCTCGCTGATCGAGCCGCGGTACATCACGGGGCGCCCGGCGAACGAGAGCTGACGCAGGATGAGCCCCTCGCGGGTGTCGAAGCCGATGCGCAGGTCCCATTCGCCCCACGTCACGTGCTCCTCGTCGACGGTGAAGCTCGCGCCCTCGGGCTGGGTGATCACGATGGGCTTGAGCCCCTCGAGGGGCGGGCCCTGCAGCTCGGGATCGTCGAAGTTGCCGTGCGTCTCGGGCACCGTGAAGCCGGGGGTGTCGACGATCTCGATGATCCGGCGGTCGGCGACGTCGATGTAGGCGGTGAGGCCGTCGACGGGGTGCGCCCACGGGTGGTCGGCGGGGTGGTCCTGACGGAACGCGAAGGTGCGCAGCACGCGGCGCCCGACCTCGTTCTCGTAGCCGTAGTGGCCGGCTGAGAGCGGCACGAGCACGACGTCGGCGGTCGTGAGGCCGCGCGCGGCGAGGGCGGCGACCCACTCGGCGCTCTCGTTCGCGATGACTCCGACCTCCTCGAACTCGGCGTCGAGGATCGGCAGCTGCCCGTCGGAGCCGTCGAGCTCGGTCGAACGCAGCACGATGCCGGTGGCGAGCGAGACGACGAGGTCGAGTGAGTGGGCGGTGCGCAGGTTCAGCAACTGCACCCGGGCGCGGCGCTCGGGGAAGGCGGCCTCGCCGCGCTCCCACGCGAGAACCTCTCCCTTCGGCGCTTCCTCGAGGCCGACGTAGGCGAAGCGGGTCGCCTCGTCGAGCCCGTCGAGGCCCGAGACGATCGCGTGGACCGTCGTGATCTCGGCGGGGGAGAGCGATGCCAGCGGATGGGCCGGAGCCGGAGGAGCGGTGAAGGCGGTGGACGTCGGGTCGGTGAGGGTCATGGTGTCTCTCTCGGATGGGGCGGGGAGGGAAAGGAGCGGGAAGGATGCCGCGGCGCCGGGCCGCGGCATCCGGTCATCCCGCGATGGTGTCGGTGAGCTTGGCGTAGGCGGCGGGTCGGCGACGGCGGATCCAGGCGGCCTGGACGTACCCGAGGGCGGGGAAGACGAGCACGAGCGCCAGGAGGAACCAGGTGACCGCGCCGAAGACGGGGGTCCCCTCGCCGTCCACGTCGCCGACCATGATGGGGAAGTAGACGACGATGATGACGGCCGACACCGCGAGCCCGACGAAGCCGAGGGCGGGAGCGATGATCGTGTTCCACACGCGCCGGTCGGCGCGGGTCCGGGCGAAGTACACGATCACGGCGACGGAGGTCGCGGCCATCAGCACCGCGATGGCGAGGGTGGCGACCCCGGCGAACCACGTGAACACCTGCAGCAGCGGGTCGAGGTTCAGCACCGCGAAGACCGCCGTGAGCACCGCGGCCGTCGCCGTCTGCACGATCGACGACACGTGCGGCGAGAGGTGGCGCGCGTGGACGCCCCCGATGCGGTCGGGCAGAACCCCGGCTCCGGCCATGGCGTGCTGGTACCGGGTGAGGACGTTGTGGAACGACAGCACGCACGCGAACATCGAGGTCAGCAGCAGGACGTTGACGACGATCTCGCCGACGGTGCCGAGGTAGAGCGCGACGGTGCGGAGCATGAGGGTGCCGGGGTCTGCCGCCGCCTCCATGATCCCGCCGGGGCCCCAGGCCATCACCAGGCCCCAGGACGCGAGGGTGTAGAAGATACCGATACCGATCACGGCGCCGTACGTGGCGCGGGGGATCGTCCGGTCGGGATCGCGTGCTTCGTCGCGGAAGATCGCCGTCGCCTCGAACCCGATGAACGCCGCGATGGCGAACATGAGCCCGACACCGGGCGAGCCGCTGAAGACGTTCGCCGGCTCGAACGGTGCCGCGCTCAGGCCCTCGGGGCCGCCGTTGAACACCACGGCCGCGACGAGCGCGAGCACGATGGCGACCTCGGCCACGAGAAGAACGCCGAGCACCTTGCTCGACAGGTCGATGTGCCGATAGCCCAGGATGCCGACGAGCCCCACCACCGCGAGCGCGTACAGCCACCACGCGAGGTCGGGACCCCCGAGCGAGACGACGGTGATCTCGAGCAGGTAGCCGATGTAGCCGTAGACCGAGACCTGGATCGTCGTGTACGTGAGCATCGCCGTCCACGCCGCGGCCAGGCCCGAGGGGCGGCCGAGGCCGTAGCCGATGTACGTGAAGAAGGCGCCGGGCTTCGGGACATGGCGCGTCATCGCGGCCAGGCCCACGGCGAACAGCAGGAGGATGACGGCGCTGACCGCGTACAGGGTCGGGAAGCCCGCCCCGTTTCCGATCAGGATGCCGAGCGGTGCGGCGCCGCCGACGACGGTGAGCGGTGAGGCGGCGGCGACCACCATGAACACGATCGCCGTGACACCGAGGGAGCCCTGCAGCGTCCGCTTCGCCGACGCCGCCACCCCCTTCGATTCGAGCTGGGTCATATCGATTCCTCCGGGATGTCGGGTAAGGGGGAGCGTTCGTGGGTCGAGGTTCCTCCGCCGTCATTGCCTGTCCGTGTTGCTCCGGTGAAGGTGTGACACGCCTGACTGAGACGCCCGACGCCCCCGGTCTCATTCGAAGGTCACGAGCACGAAACATGCGGTTCGTCCGGGTGCAACGCCCGGCGCGTACGGTCGTCAGCACCCGACGGAGACCACGTGACTGCACTCGCCCGCGCCATCGCGCGCCCCGATCCCGTCGCCGGTTTCGGCGACCGTTCCCCGCTGCACGGACTCGACCGGCGCCGTATCGGCATCGTCGATCTCGCGGCGCAGTCGGTCGCGGCGGTCGCGCCGGCGGCGGCGGCCACGACGGTCGTGCTGCTCGTTGCGGGCTTCGCGCCGGGGGCGACGGTCACCGCGATCGTGGCCGCCGCGATCCTGAGCCTCGGGGTCGCGCGCACGGTCTCGCAGTTCGCGCGCCGCTTCGCCGCCACGGGAGCCCTCTACACGTACACCGCGCGCGGTCTCGGCACGCGCGCGGGTCTCGCCGCGGGCGCGGCGATCCTCACGGGGTACGGTGCGGTGGCCATGTTCGCATTGCTCGGCGGCGCGTACTACGCCACCTACCTGGTCGCGGGACTCTGGCCGTCGATCGATCGAGCGCTCGTGACCGCGCTCTTCGTCGTGGGGCAAGGCGTTCTCGTCGCGTTCGTGCTCGTCCGCGGCATCCGGATCTCCGCCCGCGCGGCGCTCGTCGTCGAGACGCTGTCGGTCGCGCTGATCGTGGTCCTTCTCATCGCGCTCCTGGTGAAGATCGGCCCGCTCGACCTAACGGCGATCGCGGGGATCGGCGGGGCCCAGCTCGACCCGACCGCGTTCGCGGCAGCCGCCGTGATCGCGCTGACGGCCTTCGTCGGGTTCGAGTCCGCGGCCACCTTGAGCGTCGAGTCGGTCTCGCCGCTGCGCAACGTCCCCCGCGCGATCACCGGCACCGTGGTGCTGTCGGGGCTCCTCTACGTCCTCGCCGCCGTGACCCAGGTCGCGGGTTTCGACGCGCTGGGCGCCGATCTCGCCACCAGCGCCTCACCGGTCAACGAGCTCGCCGAAGCGTACGGCCTCGGCGGCTGGGGTGTCGTCGCCGACCTCGGCATCGCGGCATCCTTCCTGGCGTGCGCGATCGGCACGACCACCGCGCTCGTACGCGTGCTCTTCGCTCTGAGCCGCGACGCCGTCCTCCCGGCCGCGATCGGTCGCACTCATCCGCGCTTCGGAACTCCCGCGACGGCGGTGGCCGCGGCGTTGCCGCTCATCACCGCGCTGCCGGTCGTGGTGGTCGCCGCGGGGATCGACACGCGCGATGCGATGCACGTGACGATCGGGCTCGGTGCCGCGGGCTACATCATGGCGTACATCCTCGTGTGCGTGGCGGCGCCCTTCTTCCTCCGTCGTATCGGCGAGTCGACGGTCGGTTCCACGGTGGTCGCCGGCGTCTCGGCGCTCGCGCTCGCCGCCGCCCTCGTGTCCTTCTTCGTCGACGACCTCTCGTCCGGCGGTGCGATCGTGGTGATCGTCGCGGGGCTGACGGCCGTGTGCGCGGTCGTCATCACGCTCCTCCGTCGACGACACGGGTCCGGTGCGCTCGGGGTCTACGACGAGCCTGTCGCGGCGCAGGTGCTCGGGGGAGTGGTCTCGCCGCGGCATCCCGACGATGCGTGAGCAGCCGGCGCTCGCCGCGCGTCAGCCCGGTGCCGTGCACTCCGCGCTCGCCGTGCTCGAGGCCGTCGCTCAGCTCGGCGCCGGTGTCAGCGCCCAGCGCCTCTCGGCCGAACTCGGTCTGCCGCGCGCGACGACGTATCGCCTCGTGAATCTGCTGGTGGAGGACGAGTACCTCGTGCGCACCCCTGACCTCGCGGGGTTCGCGCTCGGCGCGAAGGTCGCCCAACTCGCGGCGGTCGTGGCTCCGCCCGCGCGGCTGTCGTCAGCTGCCCGAGCGGTGCTCGCCGAGGCGCGTTCGACCCTGCGCGGGGGAGTGCACGTAGCGCTCTTCGTCGACGGGCGGATCGCGGTCGTGGATGCCGACCCGGACTTCCCCCTCTCAGACGAGGCGCGCCTCGCGCGCGAACCCGCCCGCTACGCGCTCGGTCGGCTCATGCTGCTGTCGCAGGGCGACGCGGGGACTCCCGAACTCGACCGCGCCCGCGACGATCTCGCTCGCTGGGGTGCGACACGCCAGAGCGGCGAGCTGATCGCCACCGCCGGCTGCCTCGCGGTTCCGATCGTCGACGCGAGCGGACTGGCCGCGGGAGCCGTGGCTTTCTCGGGTCCGCGGCATCGCGTCGACGAGCCCGGGGACGTGCTCTCGGCGCTGCGCCCGGCGGCCGACGCCCTGGCCCCGCTGATGGTGTGACGCGGATCGGGTAAGCTGTTCACGGCTCTCCGCGTGGCGGCATCCAGGCCAACTCCCCCAGGACGGAAACGTAGCAAGGGTAACCAGGCTCTACCGGGTGCGCGGAGAGTCTTTTCTTTGCCTGGAATTGCTGTCTCGGCTCAGCGCCGCGCGAACGGCCCGTCGAGCACCGCCCACTGCAGCAGCATGATCGTCTTGGCATCCTGGATCTCACCCGTGCGGATGCGCTGGAGCGCGTCGTCGATGCCGTATTCGACGATCTCGATCTCCTCGCCCTCCTCTTCGAGGCCGCCCCGATCGCCCACGCGCGTCGAACCGTCGTACGCCGCGGCGAAGAAGTGCAGGCGCTCGGTGACCGAGCCGGGGCTCATGTAGACGTCGAAGACGTGCTCCACCTCTTCGACGCGGACACCCGTCTCCTCCTCGGCCTCGCGACGGATCGCGGTGAGCGGATCGTCGTCGTCGAGCAGACCCGCTGCGGTCTCGATGAGCATGCCGTCGGGGTGGTCGTTGACGTACACGGGGTAGCGGAACTGCCGCGTGAGCAGCACGGTCCGCCGCGTGGGGTCGTAGAGCAGGATCGTCGCGCCGTTGCCGCGGTCGTACGTCTCGCGCTTCTGCGTGAGCCACTCGCCGTCGTCGCCGCGGTACCGGAAGGTCGTCGCGCGCAGCACGTGCCATCCGGCGGCGAGGAGCTCGACGTCGGTCACCTCGACGCGGGGATTGCGGTCGAGGTCGCGGCCGGTGAGGTGCAGGCCGGTGCGACCGCGGTGGTCGGGCACGGTGGTGCCGGGGAGCGCGTCATCCATGATTCGGAATAATAGTGCAGGAACGTGCAAGAATGTGAAGCGTGATGCTCGCAGCCTCCCGAAAAGACGCCCTGCTCGAGCGGCTCCGTCGCGACGGACGCCTCGTCGTGAAAGACGTCGCCCTCGAACTCGGGCTTTCCGAAGACAGCATCCGTCGCGACCTCCGAGAACTGGATGCCGCCGGCCTCGCCGTCCGCGTCTACGGCGGGGCTCTCCCAGCCTCGCCGGCGGTCGCCGACTACGACGCGCGGGGGAGGGTGGCGCGATCGAGCAAGGCCCGCGTCGCCGCGGCCGCGGTCGAGCTCATCGAACCCGGTGCCACGGTGCTCCTCGACGGCGGAACGACCGCCCTGGCGCTCGTGGAAGCGCTGCCCCGCTCGTTCGCCGGCACCGTGATCACGCATTCGCCGACGATCGCCGCCGCCCTCCTGCACCACGACGCCGAGGTCGTCGTGATCGGCGGCCGGGTGTTCAAGCACTCGGCGGTCGCGTGCGGTTCCGCGGCGGTCGAGGCCGCCCAGAGGATCAGCGCCGACATCTTCTTCCTGGGGGTGACGGGTGTGCACCCCGCGGCGGGGTTCACGACGGGGGATGCCGATGAGGCGGCGATGAAGCGCGTGCTCGCCGAGCGGGCCGCCGAGACGTTCGTCCTCGCGAGCGAGGAGAAGCTGGGTGCGGCCTCGCGCTTCGGCATCCTTCCCCTCGACGGGGTGACGGGAATCGTCGCCGATCTCGACCCCGCCACTCCGCTGGCGGCCGACCTCGAGGCCGCGGGTGCGCACGTGCGGTATGCCTCGACGCCGAAGCAACCCCGGAGCGATGTCGGGGGCCCGCAATAGGCTGGAACACGTGACGCAGAGCATCTACATCACGTCGGCCGAGGGGCACTCGGGCAAATCCACCGTGGCTCTGGGTGTCCTCGACGCCCTCAGTCGCGTCACTCCGCGCGTGGGGGTGTTCCGCCCGATCGCGCGCTCGACCGCCGAGCGCGACTACGTGCTCGAGATGCTGCTCGATCATGACGGGGTCGAGCTCGACTACGACGACTGTGTCGGCGTGACCTACGACGACGTCCGCGACGACGCCGACGCGGCCCTCGGTCGCATCGTCGAGCGTTACAAGGCGGTCGAGGCGCAGTGCGACGCCGTGGTCGTCATCGGCAGCGACTACACCGACGTCGGCAGCCCCGCCGAGCTCGCCTACAACGCGCGGATCGCGGCGAACCTCGGCGCCCCGGTGCTCCTCGTCCTCGGCGGCCGTGCCCAGCAGGGACAGGGCGAGACGCTCGGCCTGTCGGTGGCGCGCACCCCGCACGAGGTCGGTCAGATCGCGTCGCTCGCGGTCGCCGAGCTCCTGCACGAGCGGGCCGAGGTCTTCGCCGTGATCGTGAATCGCGCCGATCCCGACCAGCTCGACGGGGTCGTGGCATCCGTTCGTCAGATCATCGACACCCTTCCCGTCACCCCGTCGGCCGAGCGTCGGCCCGTGCCGGTGTGGGCTCTCCCCGAAGACCGCTTCCTCATCGCCCCCTCGATGCGCGGTGTTCTGCGCTCGGTCGAGGGCGAGCTCATCAAGGGAGACCCGGAGCTGCTCACCCGTGAGGTGCTCGGGGTGGTCGTGGCCGGGATGTCGATGGTCAACGTCCTTCCGCGGCTCAAAGAATCGGCCGTCATCGTCATCCCCGCCGATCGCAGCGAGGTCCTGCTCGCCACACTCCTCGCGAACGCCTCGGGGACGTTCCCGTCGCTCGCCGGCATCGTCCTCAACGGCGGGTTCGAGCTGCCGGATCCGATCGTCCGTCTCATCGACGGCCTCGGTTCGCCCCTGCCGATCATCGCCACCGATCTCGGAACCTACGACACGGCCGTCCGCATCATGAACACGCGCGGACGCCTCGCCGCCGACTCGCAGCGTCGGTATGACACCGCGCTCGCGATGTTCGAGCGTCACGTCGACACCGCGCTGCTGACGCGAGAGCTCGGCGTCGCCCGACCCAGCGTCGTCACCCCGCTGATGTTCGAGTACGGCCTCGTCGACCGGGCCCGCACCGACAAGCGCCGCATCGTCCTGCCCGAGGGCACCGACGACCGTGTGCTCCGGGCGGCGGCCACGGTGCTCTCGCGCGGCATCGCCGACCTCACGATCCTCGGCGAGCCGATCGAGGTCCGCGGGCGCGCGATCGAGCTCGGCATCGACATCCGCGACGCCGAGGTGCTCAGCCCCTTCGATGCCGTGCACGTCGACAAGTTCGCGACCGAGTACGCCCGGCTCCGTGCGCACAAGGGCGTCACGTACGCCCAGGCCGCCGACACCGTCACGGACGTGTCGTACTTCGGCACCCTCATGGTTCACATGGGCCTCGCCGACGGCATGGTCTCGGGCGCCGCCCACACGACGGCCCACACCATCCGCCCCGCCTTCGAGATCATCAAGACGGCCCCGGGCGTCTCGGTCGTCTCGAGCGTGTTCCTGATGGCCCTCGCCGACCGCGTGCTCGTCTACGGAGACTGCGCGGTCATCCCCGATCCGACCAGTGAGCAGCTGGCCGACATCGCCGTGTCGTCGGCGGCGACCGCCGAGCAGTTCGGCATCGAGCCGCGCGTCGCGATGCTCTCGTACTCGACGGGGGAGTCGGGCACCGGCGCCGACGTCGAGAAGGTTCGTGCCGCGACCGCCCTCGTGCGCGAGCGTGCCCCTCAGCTGCTGGTCGAGGGTCCGATCCAGTACGACGCCGCGGCCGACGCGGCCGTGGCCCAGGCCAAGATGCCCGGCTCCGAGGTCGCGGGCCGCGCGACGGTCTTCGTCTTCCCGGATCTCAACACCGGCAACAACACGTACAAGGCCGTGCAGCGCTCGGCCGGCGCCGTCGCGATCGGGCCGGTGCTCCAGGGCCTCAACAAGCCCATCAACGACCTGTCGCGCGGCGCGCTCGTCGACGACATCGTCAACACCATCGCGATCACCGCGATCCAGGCCCAGGGGAGCAGCAAGTGAGCGTGGTGCTCGTCGTCAACAGCGGTTCGTCGTCGTTCAAGTACCAGCTGCTCGACATGCGACACGAGCGAGTGCTCGCCTCCGGCCTCGTCGAGCGCATCGGCGACCCTTCGACAGGCTCAGGGACCGGGGGAACAGCGAAACACACCGTCGAGGCGGCCGCCCTCGCACCCGGCGACGAGGCGCCCGCGGTCACGGATGCCACGTACACGATCGAGCGTGAGATCCCCGACCACACGGCCGGCTTCGCCGTCATGCTCGAGGCGTTCGCCGCCCACGGGCCCTCGCTCGACGAGCATCCGCCCGTCGCGGTCGGCCACCGGGTCGTCCACGGCGGAGCGCGGTTCTTCGAGCCCACCGTCGTGACGCCGCTCGTCGAGATCAACATCGACGAGCTCTCGGTGCTCGCGCCCCTGCACAACCCGGCGAACCTCGCCGGCATCGTCGCGGCGAAGAAGGCTTTCCCCGACGTGCCGCACGTCGCCGTCTTCGACACCGCGTTCCACCAGTCGCTCGCTCCCGAGGCCTACACCTACGCGATCGATCGCGAGATCGCCGAGGCCCACCGCATCCGCCGTTACGGCTTCCACGGCACGAGCCACAAGTTCGTCAGCGAGGCCGCGGCGGCCTTCGTCGGCCGCCCGCTCGGCGAGCTCAAGCAGATCGTCTTCCACCTCGGGAACGGCGCCTCGGTCACCGCCATCGAGGGCGGCCGTTCGGTCGACACGTCGATGGGCCTCACCCCGCTCGAGGGGCTCGTCATGGGTACGCGCTCCGGCGACCTCGACCCGGCCGTGCTGTTCCAGCTCGCGCGTCGCGCCGACATGTCGATCGCCGACCTCGACACGCTTCTGAACAAGCGCTCCGGCCTCCTGGGCCTCGCCGGTGTCAGCGACATGCGCGACATCGGTGAGCGACGGGATGCCGGAGACCCGGCGGCGCAGCTCGCCTTCGACGTCTACATCCACCGTCTCCGCGCCTACGCGGGGGCGTATCTCGCCCAGCTCGACGGCGTCGATGTGATCTCCTTCACCGCCGGGGTGGGAGAGAACTCGATCCGCGTGCGCGAGGAGGCCATGGCGACCCTCGGCTTCGCCGGCGTCGAGATCGACCCCGAACGCAACGCGACGCGCGAGCGCGGCATCCGCCGGATCTCGACCGACGCCTCGCGCGTGGAGGTGCTCGTGGTCCCCACGAACGAGGAGCTCGAGATCGCCCGTCAGACGCTGTCGGTCACCTCCGGGGTCACCTTCGGTCGCATCTGATCTCGCCCCCGTTCCCGCGGCACCCCTGGTGCGTGGGCGTCGACGGCGCGTGTGAGCATCGGCGGATGCCCTTCCTCCGTCGTTCCTCAGCCGCGCGCGCTGCGCGCATCGATCATCGGGTGACCGCTGACGGCATCGTCGCGATCGTGGATGTGACCACGACCACCCGCCTCACGGCCGACGAGGTTCATGCGATTCTCCAGGCCGACACTGTTCATCCGGTGTGGGGGAGGCGGCAGGTGCGACGCGCCCGCAGGCGCATGGGAGGGGAGGAGACCAGGCCTGCCCCGGGAGCGGAGTGTCCGATCCGCCCCCTGGTCTCGGTGATCCTGCCGGTCTACGACGGCGAGCGATACCTGGCCGAGACTCTCGACGCCGTCCTGGCCCAGACGTTCGTGGACTTCGAGCTCATCGTCGTCGACGACGCGTCGAGCGACCGATCGCTCGAGATCGCGCGGCGGGTCACGGCGGGGCTGTCGCATGTCCGGGTGGTGTCGCTGGGGCGCAACACGAGGAAGTGCGGGGCGGTGGCGATCGGTCTCGCGCTGGCGGCGGGGCGCTACGTCATGGAGATCAACGCCGACGACGTGCTGGAACCCGACGCCCTCTCCCGCCTCACCGCGCCGGTGCGCGACGGCGTCGAAGCGGACTGCATCTTCGGCGATCACACCGTCATCGACGCGCGGGGTGTCGTGCGGCCGCAGGCAGCCCAGCGGTGGTCGCGCTCGACCGGACGCGCCGACCTGACGGCGGGCGCTGTCGCGGACGCGCGGCGACGGCACCTCCGTCACGGTCTCGTCCCGGCGGCGGTGTGCGCGCTCATCCGGCGCGACGTCGTCGGCGCGTGGCCGGCCTTCACCGAGGCTCACACCGACTACTGGCTGGCGTGGCGCGGGGTGCGTCGCGAGCGGGTGTGGTTCGTCGGTCCCGAACCGCTCGCGCGCTACCGGGAGCACGAGGGCGGAATCACGCGGTCGTTCCACTCCCGACGTCGCGCGCGAACGCGTCTCGTGATGGATGCCGCGGTCCTCCGTTCGATCCGGCTCCGCGAGGCGCCCGCGCTGCTCCGACGGTTCGCGGATCACGGCTTCGACCTCGTCTTCGGCCCCGCCGCGCGCGACCGGGCGCGGATGCTGGTGCGCCGGCGGGCGTGGCAGCACGGCGAGTTCGACGAACCTTCCGCTCGCTGACTCGCTCACCCGCGGAGGTGTCGGAGGTTACCCGCCACTACGCTGGAAGCACGACGCGGCGTCGCGTCCGCACGCCCCGCCCTGCGATCTGGAGCCCGCCGTGACCGACACCCCCGCCCTGCCCGACCTCACCGCGTACGAGGGTGTGCTGTTCGATCTCGACGGCGTGCTGACGCCGACCGCCGAGGTGCACATGCGGGCCTGGAAAGAGATGTTCGACGAGCTCTTCGCGGCCTGGAACATCGAGCCGCCGTACACCGATCGCGACTACTTCGAGTACGTCGACGGCAAGAAGCGCTACGACGGCGTCGCGAGCCTGCTGCGCAGCCGCGACGTGGAGGTTCCGTGGGGCGATCCGTCCGACGACCCGTCCGAAGACACCGTGTGCGGCGTCGGCAACCGCAAGAACGCCGTGTTCTCGCGCATCCTCCGTGCCGAGGGCATCGCGCCCTACCCGGGTTCCGTCGCCCTGCTCGACGTGCTGCAGGCCGCGGGGACGCCGATCGCCGTCGTGTCGAGTTCGAAGAACGCCGTCGAGGTGCTCGAGGCGGCGGGGCTGCGCGACCGATTCCCCGTCGTCATGGACGGGGTCATCGCCGAGCGCGACCACCTGGCCTCCAAGCCGGCTCCCGACGTGTTCGCCGAAGCGGCCCGTCTGCTGGGCGTCGATCCCGCGCGATCGGTCGCCGTCGAAGACGCGCTGAGCGGCGTGCGTTCCGCGGCCGCAGCCGGGTACGCGGTGGTCGTGGGCGTGGATCGCGGCGTCGGAGCCGGCGATCTCACGGCGGCGGGTGCCACGGTGGTCGTCGACGACCTCGCGGCGTTCGTAGACTGAGCCGTCGCCTCGCGGCATCCTGAGCCCCATCCCTCGCGCGCACACCCGAGTCCCGCGCGCGAGCCGACCCGTACCTCGCCACTGGAAGGCACGCCCGATGATCGATCGCGATCGTTTCCCCATCGACGAATGGCGCCTCATCGAGACCGAGTTCTCGGTCGACGACGTGGGTGTCACCGAAACCCTCTTCTCGGTCGGCAACGGCTACCTCGGCCTGCGCGGAAACCCCATCGAGGGGCGTTTCGCGCACGAGCAGGGCACGTTCATCAACGGCTTCCACGAGACGTTCCCGATCCGTCACGCGGAGCAGGCGTACG
Organism: Microbacterium sp. Kw_RZR3; assembly: GCF_029222405.1. NCBI lineage: Bacteria > Bacillati > Actinomycetota > Actinomycetes > Micrococcales > Microbacteriaceae > Microbacterium > Microbacterium sp. Kw_RZR3. The sequence continues at coordinate 15,489 of NZ_JARHXC010000187.1, forward strand.
GCTTCGCCGAGGTCGGCCAGACGATCATCAACGCACCGGATGCCAAGGTGATGCGCGTCTACGTCGACGACGAGCCGCTCTCGCTCGACGTGGCCGACGTGCGCGAGTACGAGCGGGTGCTCGACATGCGCCAGGGCATCCTCCGCCGGAGCCTGCTGTGGGTCACGCCCGCGGGCAAGCACGTGCGGATCGAGGACGAGAGGTTCGTCTCGTTCGACGAGAAGCACCTCGCGGTGCTGCGACTCACCGTCACGGTGCTTGATTCCGATGCACCCGTCTCCGTGAGCAGCCAGCTGCTGAACCGGCAGGACGGTGAGGGGATCTACGGCGGTTCGCCGATGGCATCCAAGCAGGCCGGATTCGATCCGCGGAAGACCGAGAAGCTCAGCGACCGTGTGCTGCAGCCGCGGGAGTACTGGCAGGACGGCGACCGTTCCGCGCTGAGCTACGAGGTGACCGAGTCGGGGATGACGCTCGCCGTCGTCGCCGATCACCTCGTCGACACCGCAAACGAGTGGACCTCTCGCCAGCTCATCGAGCCCGACATCGCGAAGAACGTCTTCCGCGTCGACGCGCGGGCCGGCGTCCCGACGACCATCACCAAGCTCGTGAGCTACCACACCTCCCGGGGCGTGCCCACGGGTGAGCTTCTGGACCGGTGCCGTCGCACGCTCGACCGCGCGCGCGAGACCGGGGTCGAGGGCCTCGTCGAGCAGCAGATCGCCTGGTACGCGGCGTTCTGGGACCGCTCGGACGTGCGCATCGGCGGCCACGGCGATCTGCAGCAGGCCACTCGCTGGTGCCTGTTCCAGCTCGCGCAGGCCGCGGCCCGTGCCGACGGCCAGGGCGTTCCCGCCAAGGGCGTCACCGGCTCCGGCTACAGCGGCCACTACTTCTGGGACACCGAGGTCTACGTCCTGCCGTTCCTCGCGTACACCTCGCCGCTGTGGGCACGGAACGCGCTGCGCATGCGCTATCTCATGCTCCCGGCGGCCCGGAAGCGCGCGCACCAGCTCAACGAGGCCGGCGCGCTGTTCCCCTGGCGCACCATCAACGGCGAAGAGGCCTCGGCCTATTACGCCGCCGGTACCGCGCAGTACCACATCAACGCCGACGTCTCTTTCGCGCTGGCGAAGTACGTGCGCGCCACCGGCGACGAGGAGTTCCTCGCCCGCGAGGGCGTCGACATCGCGGTGGACACGGCGCGACTGTGGTCGACGCTCGGCTTCTGGCGCTCGAGCGACGGGAGCGAGGACCACGACTCGTTCCACATCCACGGCGTGACCGGACCCGACGAGTACACGACCGTGGTCAACGACAACCTCTTCACGAACGTCATGGCGCGCTTCAACCTGCGCTTCGCCGCCCGGACGGTCCGCGACCTCGCCGAGAACAACCCCGACGCGTACGCGCACATGGCCGATCGCATGAACCTCGACCCCTCCGAGCCCGAGCGATGGGATCGGGCGGCCGAGGCGATGCACATCCCGTTCAGCCCGGCGCTCGGCATCCATCCTCAGGACGCGGTGTTCCTCGAGCGCGAGATCTGGGACCTCGAGAACACCCCGCCCGACCAGCGCCCGCTGCTGCTCCACTTCCACCCGCTCGTGATCTACCGGTACCAGGTGCTCAAGCAGGCGGATGTCGTGCTGGCGCTGTTCCTGCAGGGGAATCACTTCACGGATGCCGAGAAGCTCGCCGATTTCGAGTACTACGACCCGCTGACCACGGGCGACTCGACGCTGTCCGCGGTCGTGCAGTCGATCCTCGCGGCCGAGGTGGGGTACCAGGACCTCGCGTTGGAGTACTTCCGGCAGGCCGCGTTCGTCGACCTCGGCGACCTGCACCACAACGCCACCGACGGGGTGCACGTGGCGTCGGCCGGCGGCGTCTGGACGGCGCTCGTCAGCGGCTTCGGCGGCATGCGCGACCACTTCGGCCGGTTGACCTTCGACCCGCGCCTGCCCGCCGACTGGCCCGAGCTGTCGTACGTGCTGCACTGGCACGGCACGCGTCTCGATGTGACCCTGACCGCGACGGCTCTGACGTTGCGCGCGAGCGGTGACGGCGATCCCGTCGAGTTCGCCGTGCGCGACGTGGACTACACCGTCGCCCCCGGCGAGTCGGTGCGCGTCGCCCTGCACGGGCAGGGACCCGTGCGGCCGGGGCGCCCCTCGATCCGACAGCTCGAGGGGTCGGTTCGGGAGGACGGCACGCTGTTGCTGGCCTCGGTGCCGATCGTCACGGCGGCCATCCCCATCGTGGGCGACGACGACGACGAGCCGGTCGCGGTCGGTCTCGACGTCTGACGTCGCTTCACGAACGCGGCGGTGCCTTTCGGGGTGCCGCCGCGTTCTGGTTTCCGTGCGGTCGGGCTACGAGGCGCGGGGACCGGTGACGAGCGGAGGGTGAGGGAGGAGGGGAGGATGCCGAGGGCCTCAGCGTCCTCCCCTCCTCCCTGATCCGCCCCTCATCACGCGCGCCGCCGCCGTGCGCAGACGCCCGCGGACGCGATGTCGGAGGGACGCCGTAGGCTGGTCGGGTGACGACAGCCCTGTACCGCCGATACCGCCCGCAGGCGTTCGGCGAGATGATCGGGCAGTCCCAGGTGACCGAGCCCCTGATGACCGCCCTGCGCAGCGATCGCGTCGGCCACGCCTACCTCTTCTCGGGTCCGCGCGGCTGCGGTAAGACCACGTCGGCGCGCATCCTGGCCCGATGCCTCAACTGCGCCGCGGGCCCGACCGACACCCCTTGCGGCACGTGCGACAGCTGCGTCGAACTCGGACGCGGAGGCAGCGGATCGCTCGACGTGGTCGAGATCGACGCCGCCAGCCACAACGGCGTCGATGATGCGCGCGATCTTCGCGAGCGCGCGATCTTCGCCCCCGCCCGCGACCGCTTCAAGATCTTCATCCTCGACGAGGCGCACATGGTGACGCAGCAGGGCTTCAACGCGCTGCTGAAGCTGGTCGAAGAGCCGCCGGCGCACGTGAAGTTCATCTTCGCGACCACTGAGCCCGAGAAGGTCCTCGGCACGATCCGTTCGCGGACGCACCACTACCCGTTCCGGCTCGTTCCGCCGGCCGCCATGCTCGAGTACGTCCAAGAGCTCTGCGAGAGCGAGAACGTCGGAGTCGAAGCCGGCGTGCTGCCGCTCGTCGTGCGTGCCGGCGGGGGCTCGCCGCGTGACACGCTGTCTCTGCTCGATCAGCTCATCGCCGGCAGCGACGCGGATGCCGCGGGCCACGTGCTCGTGCGGTACGAGCGTGCCGTGGCCCTCCTGGGATACACCCACTCCGAGCTCCTCGACGAGGTGGTCGACGCTTTCGCGGCGAACGACGGCGCCGGGGCTTTCGCCGCGGTCGACCGCGTGGTGCAGACCGGGCAAGACCCGCGTCGCTTCGTCGACGATCTGCTCGAGCGCCTGCGCGACCTCATCGTGGTCGCGGCGACCGGTGCCGGCGCCTCGGCCGTCCTGCGCGGCGTTCCCGACGACGAGCTCGAGCGCATGGCCCGGCAGGCCACGGCGTTCGGGGTGGCGCGCCTGTCGCGGACCGCCGACCTCGTCGTGGCCGCCCTCGACGAGATGACGGGTGCCACCTCGCCGCGTCTGCAGCTCGAGCTGCTCGTCGCCCGCGTGCTCACCCACGCCGGGGTGTCGCAGGGGTCGTCTCCCGCGACGATCCACGACCTCGACGCCGCCCGTGCGACGGCGCCCGCGACCCCGGTCGCCACCGGGCGGCCCGCGTCTCCCGCGGCCGACATCGCACCGGGGGGCGTCAGCGCTCCGCGCGTCGCGGCTCCGTCGACGCCGCGCATCGCGGCGCCGGGGTCGGCGACCCCGGCGGGCGGTTCTGCCGCGCCGGCCGTCGCTTCACCGGGGATCGCTTCGCCTGGCATCGCGGCACCGGGAATCGCGGCACCGCGGGTTGCCGCGCCGAACGCGGCCCCGCCGGTCGCGGCCCCGACGGCTGCTCCGAACGTCGCGGCGCCCGTGGCGGCTCCGAACGACGCGACGCCGGTCGCATCGCCCCGTGTGGCGGCTCCGAACGTCCCGGCGCCGAACGTCTCGGTGCCCGCCGTCGCGCCGCCGGTCGAGGCGCAGAGCGCTGCCGCACCGAGCGCTGCCGCACCGAGCACCGCGTCTCCCACCGCGTCTCCCACCGCGCCGAGCGCCGCGCCGAGCGCCGCCGCCCCGAGCGCCGCGTCTCCCACCGCGCCGAGCGCCGCTCCGCCCGCCGACGAAGACGACGCGCCCCCGCCGTTCACCGACGATGACGCGCCGCCGCTCGACGACGAGCCCCGTCCCGTCGATGCTGCGCCCGAGCAGAGCGCACCGGCGCGAGAAGCGGCTCCGAGCGCCGCCGCCGGCTCCCACGACGAGGCGCACCCGTTCGACACCGCGCCCACCGCCGGCGGCCCCGTCGCTGACGCCGACCGTGCGAGCGCGATGCGCGCGAGTGACGCTCCCGCGCCGACGGCCGCCCCGTCCGCCGCCCCGGCCCGGCCGGCCGCCCCCGCCCCGGAAGCCGCGCCGCGCACCCCCGTGTCCGATGCCGACACCCGCGCCGAGCCCGACCCTTCTCCGCTCGAGCCGGTCGCTCCGACTCCGCCGGCGATCCCCGTCGGACCCATCGAACTCGGACACGTGCGCGACGCGTGGCCCGAGATCCTGGCTCAGCTCGAGGTGGCCAGCCGGCCGTCGTGGCTCATCGTCTCGACAGCGACGGTCGCGGCTTTCGACGACGACGTGCTGACGCTGCTTTTCCGCACGGCGAGCGACCTGACGGCGTTCAAGACGCGCTCGGCCGACGGCGGTCCGAGCGAAGACCTCCGTCAAGCGATCCTCGCCGTCCTCGGCGTGCGGGTGAAATACCTCGCGCGCCTCGACGGCGACGGCCCGGGTGGCCCCGGCCCTGGTGGCCCGCGCGGCAGCGGGTCCGGCTCGCCGGCCGCTCCGCCCCGCGGGGGAGCGACCGCGGGCGCTCCCGCGCGGTCCTCGGCACCGTACTCGGCGAGCGTGACCGATTGGGCGGTGGCACCGATCCCCGGTGCCGCTCCGACGGTCGCGTCTCCCGCCGCGGCCCTGGCCGTCGACGACGAACCCGAAGAGGCCCGTCCGACGATCGCGCCCGCGGCTGCCTCGACCGTCCGCGAGGGCGGCGTGCTCCCCGCGACCGAGGTCTCCCGGTCGGTGCCGGCACCCGACGAGGTCGACGACGACGACGTGATCCCGCCCGCCGACGAAGCGCCCGATGTGCCCGTTCCGCCGGTCGTGGTTCCGCGCATGCCCCCGCTTCGCGGCGGCGTCCAGCGATACGGTGAGGCCGTCGTCCGCCAGATGCTCGGCGCGACGTACCTGCGCGACGAGCCCTACGAGCCCCCGACGAGGTTCACCTGATGTACGACGGCATCGTCCAAGACCTGATCGACGAGTTCGGCCGGCTCCCGGGGATCGGTCCGAAGTCGGCCCAGCGCATCGCGTTCCACATCCTGCAGTCGCCGAGCTTCGACGTGTCGCGGCTGTCGACGCTGCTCGGCGAGATCCGCGACAAGGTGAAGTTCTGCGAGATCTGCGGCAACGTCTCCGAGCAGGAGCGGTGCTCGATCTGCCGTGATCCCCGACGCAACCCCGCGCTCATCTGCGTCGTCGAAGACGCGAAAGACGTCGCGGCGATCGAGCGCACACGCGAGTTCCGTGGTCTCTACCATGTGCTCGGCGGGGCGATCAGCCCGATCGCGGGCATCGGCCCCGACGACCTCCGCGTCGCCCAGCTCATGCAGCGTCTCGCCGACGGCACCGTCCAAGAAGTGATCCTCGCGACCAATCCGAACCTCGAGGGCGAGGCCACGGCCACGTACCTCAGCCGCTTGCTGCACACCCTCGAGATCCGCGTCACGCGCTTGGCATCCGGTCTCCCGGTGGGCGGCGACCTCGAGTACGCCGATGAGGTCACCCTCGGCCGCGCCTTCGAGGGTCGACGCACCCTCTGAACGTCCTCCGCGCCCGCGCGGACAGTTCACCCGGCAGGTGATTACGCGCGGCGTCGAGCGTTGCCACGTCGTAACCCGTCCGTTCACCCTCTGCTCGCGCAGCGGCTACGGCAGGACGGCACTTTCTGTTCTGCGGAACAGCTCGAGACGACCCGAAAGTCCGACGCTCAGTCCGTCAGACAGGGGCTTTCCGTGAGCGATCGACTCGACGTCGCGCGCGCCCGCACCGGGCGCGTGATCTTCGACACCTTCCGTTCTCACTACGACCCGCGCCTCGCCGCGTGGTTGTTGCTGCGTTCGTACTTCCTCCCGGAGATGGCCGCGGTGCACCTCGAAGCCCAGGTCGCGACGCCGAGCGAGAACATCGTCTCGCTGGGTGTCTTCGGCGTGTGGCGGTTACTCGCGACCAACAACCGTGAACTCGCGCGATGTGCCGCGGTCTATACCTCTCCGGCGGCGGCCGTCGCGGCCGCCCGGCGCGAGCAGAGCCGCGCCGCCGACCTGCAGTTGACGGCCGTCCGGGGTCCCGGGTCGACCAAGCACGGTTGGATCCTGCGCAGCGCGGGGGTGCCGGTCGTGACGACGGCCCGATGGTACGAGTCGGCGGGGGAGGCCATGGCAGCCGGTCGGACGGCGGTGAACGTCTTCGCCTCGGCGCAGGTGGTCGACGGAGTGAGCATCGGCACCCCCTCCGGCCGACGTTCCCGCGTGCTGGACAGGACGACGTGACACGCGGTCCCCGCGCCCCCGGGCGTCGCCGTGGGTGACGGGGAGCGGGCGGGGGTCATCGCCGGCCGCTTCCGTCTCGGTGGGCTCCTCGGCTCGGGCGGTACCGCGTCGGTGTTCTCGGCGGAGGACACGGTCACCGGACGTCGGGTCGCCGTGAAGCTCCTCCATCCGCACCTGTCCGAAAGTCCCGAGGTCCGCGCGGCCTTCCTCGACGAGGCGAAGCGCATCGCCACCCTCTCGCACCCCTGCGTCGTCACGATCGTCGACCTCGGCACCTTCCTCGACGGTGACACCCCGATCGCGTGGATCGCGCAGCAGCTCGTGGAGGGACGGACGCTCGCCGAGTACGTGCGCGTCGAGGGCGTGCTCTCGCCGGCCGAGGTCGTCGATGTGGGCTCGGACGTCCTGTCCGGACTCGCCGCCGCCCATCGTGCCGGGCTGATCCATCGCGACGTGTCGCCCGCGAACGTGCTCGTACGTCGCGTCGACGGGGGACTCCGGGCGACGCTGCTCGACTTCGGTCTCGCCGATGCCGCGGGCCGCACGGCGCACGGCGACGACGTGCTGCGCAGCTCCGTCACCACGGCCACGGCCGGGGTCGTCGGCAACGCCCATTTCGCCTCTCCGGAGCAGTTGTCCGGGAGCGCGGTCGGCCCCGCGGGCGATCTCTATCAAGTGGGCGGGCTGCTCTACTTCGCCCTGACGGGGCGAGCTCCCTTCGAGAGCGACGACCGGGCGGCCGTCGTGCGCGGACACCTCAACGCACCCCCGCCGGTCCCGTCGGTGCGGCGACGCGGAATCCCGCAGGCGCTCGACAGGGTCGTGGTCCGCGCGCTCCTGAAGGATCCCTCGCTTCGCTACACGGATGCCGACGAGATGCGCCGTGCCCTCCTCGCGGCGCTGCCTCCCGACGTCCCGCAGCCGCCACCTCCGCCGGCCGCGACGGCGAGGACCGCAGCGACGCGGGCGCTGGCACCCGCACCGGCACCCGCGCCTCCTGCCATCGAGACGCCGCCTCCCGTCGAGGAGCAGCCCCCGCGCGAGCGTCGCGCTGCCGGATGGGGCCTCGTCATCGCGATCATCGCCGTGCTCGTCGCCACCGCCACGGCCGTGCCGTTGCTCTCGGGCGCCGGACGCACGGCGCCCCCCGCCGAGGCCGTCACCCCCGACGACGCCGCGACCCCGTCCGCCACGGCCGCGATCACGCCGGGGACGGCGGCACCCTCCGCCTCGGTCGCGGCGACGGTCGTTCCGGCCCTGACCACCGTCGCCGACGCCGCCTCGATCCTCGCGGCGACCGGTCTCCGCCTGGGAGACGTGCGCACGCGCGACGACGTCGCGCCCGCGGGAACGGTCCTCGAGTCCGACCCCGCGGCGGGCACGACCGTCGTGCGGGGATCGACCGTCCGTCTCACGGTGGCATCCGGCTCGAACGCGGTTCCCGACGTCACCGGGATGGATGCGGCGGCGGCGGACGCGCACCTGCGAGCGGCCGGCTTCACGTCGACCACAGTGACCGTCGTCTCGGAGCGGCCCGCCGGGCTCGTCCTGGGGAGCGAACCCGCCGCGGGCAGTTCGGTGGCGCTCGGAAGCGCCGTCCGCGTGCTCGTCGCCGCGGCACCGCTGCCGAGCCCCACGGTCTCGCCGCCCGCCCCCACGTCGACGCCGAGTCCGTCGCCCACGGCGACGGTCCTGCCGACCTCGTCGCCCACGCCGGCGCGCTGATCCCGCGCGCGGGAGGAGTGCGCCCGGGTCGCGCGAGGCCGCGGCATCCTCCGGCGTGCCGCGCGGTGCACCGGCACCGGCGCCATCGACGTCCGTCGTTCACCTTCGCGCGTCCAGCGTTCACCCGTCGGCCAGGGCGTGTGGCGGGGTGAGGTCGGACGCGTTCACTGCCCGCTCATAGCGTCTCGCATGCCGGTTACCCGAGCCGGCTCCCGGCGGACGAGCGAGACGCATCGCCGTTCGCACAGCCGCCCGCCGCCGCCCGCGACCACCCGTCGTCGGCGGGAACGAGTGTCTGCGGCGGCCGCGATCCCTGGAGCATGAATGACCGATCTGACCACCGAGGTGCTGCCGTCGCGCCCGGCGGGACCGCCCGAGCCCCGATCTCTGCGGAGCGCCCCCGTCGTGGGCGACCGCGTCTTCCGCAGCGGAGCCTACGCGGCCGGCATCATCACCGTGGCGGTCATGCTCGCCGTCGGAGTGTTCCTGACGGCGCGGGCGGGTGACGCGCTCGTCGTCGCCGGTCCGTCGTTCCTCACCACGCAGGAGTGGTCGCCCGAGACGGGGACGTTCGGCGTCGCCGCCGTCCTGTTCGGCACCGTGACGATCGCACTCGTCGCGATGGCGATCTCCGTCCCGCTGGCACTCGGGACCGCGCTGCTCATCAGCGAGATCGTCCCGCCCCGGCTGCGGTCGTTCCTCATCACCATGGTCGATCTCATGGCGGCGGTCCCCAGCGTCGTGTTCGGGCTGTGGGGGGTGTTCTTCCTGCAGGCGAACGTCATCCCGGTCGCCGAGTGGATCTCGACCTACTTCGGCTGGATCCCGATCTTCGACGTGACGGATGCCGCGGGCACCCGACTCACGGAGGCGGGGGCGTTCACCTCGTCCGCGTTCATCGCCGGCATCGTGGTCGCGCTCATGGTGGTGCCCACCCAGACCTCGGTCATGCGCGAGGCGTTCTCGCAGGCGCCGCTGGGGGAGCGCGAGGGGGCGCTGGCGCTCGGATCGACGCGCTGGGGAATGATCCGCGCGGTCGTCCTGCCCTTCGGCCGCGGCGGGATCATCGGCGGAACCATGCTGGGCCTCGGGCGTGCGCTCGGCGAGACGATCGCGGTGGTCATGATCATCTCCCCGATCTTCACCATCAACACCCAACTGCTGAAGACGGGAACGAACTCGGTGTCGGCCCTCATCGCCCTGCGCTACGGCGAGGCGAGTCAGTTCGGTCTGTCTGCGCTCATGGCGGCGGGCCTGGTGCTGTTCATCATCACGCTCATCGTGAACTTCACGGCGTCCACGATCGTGGCTCGCAGTCGATCCGGGGCGGAGAGCACCTGATGGCGATCGTCACCCCCGAGGCGCCCACCGTCGACGAGGGCGTGCCGCGTCAGCCGATCCGCACGACGATTCCCCTCCGAGACGGTCACGTGGGAGAGCGCCGCGACCTGCGCACCGTGCCCTTCGGCGATCGGTTCGACCTGCTCGGCAGCATGGCCGCGAGCCTCGCCCTGTCGTCGCTGCTGTTCGGCTGGCTCACTCCGATGACGGGCGGCATCGGCTGGGCGGTGCTGTCGTTCATCGCGTTCCTCGGGATCTACGCGGTCATGTCGTCGCTGCGGGCCGACCGTCTCGCGGTGCGCGAGCGCATCGTGACGGCGCTGTTCTACTCGGCCGGGATCCTGCTCCTCGGAGCGCTGACGTTCGTGCTCTTCTTCACGCTGATCCGCGGATCCTCGGCGCTGTTCCACGGCAACTTCTTCGTCGAGACCATGACGACGGCGGGTCCGCTCGACCCCCTGACCGTGGGCGGTATCGCGCACGCCGTCGTGGGCACGCTCATCCAGATCGGCATCGCCCTCGTCATCACCATTCCCCTGGGGGTGATGACGGCCGTGTTCCTCAACGAGGTCGGCGGACCCTTCGCGCGCTTCGTGCGGACGGTGTCGGATGCCATGACGGCGCTGCCCTCGATCGTGGCGGGCCTGTTCGTCTATGCGGCCGTCGTCACCCTGATCACCCACGAGCGCTCGGGCTTCGCGGCATCCATCGCCATCAGCGTGATGATGCTGCCCATCATCATCCGCGCCTCCGATGTGGTGCTGCGCCTGGTTCCCCACAATCTCCGCGAGGCCTCGTACGCCCTCGGGTCGAGTCGCTGGCGCACCGTGTGGAACGTCGTCCTGCCGACGTCGCGCTCGGGACTGGTCACGGCGGTGATCCTCGGGACGGCCCGAGGGATCGGCGAGACTTCGCCCGTGCTGCTGACCTCCGGCGTCACGGCGCAGATGAACCTCAACCCCTTCTCGGGGCCGATGATCTCTCTCCCGCTGCAGGTCTTCGACTTCGTCAAGTCGCCCGAGCCGAACATGATCGCCCGCGGCTTCGGCGCGGCGGCGACCCTCGTCCTGCTCGTCCTGACGCTGTTCATCATCGCCCGCCTCATCGGCGGACGCGGTCCTGGGCAGCTCTCGGACCGCCAGCGCCGCGCCGCGATGGCCGCGTCGGCGCGAGACCTGCGTCGCATCAGCGCTGATCCCGCGCTGCACTCGCGGGCGGTGCGGCGCTTGAGCGCGGCATCCCGTGTCCCCTTCTTCGGCGGGCGCGCAGCCCCCGCCGCTCGTCCCCGATCCCCCGAGGAGAACCCGTCGTGAACCTTCGTCGCCGCCTGGGCCGCACCGCGGCCATCCTCGCGGTCGTGACGCTCGTGGCTCTGGTGCCCGTTCCCGCTCAGGCCGACGGCTACGTCCGCATCTCGGGTTCGGGGTCGACCTGGTCGCAGAACGCGCTCGATCAGTGGCGCAAGAACGTCGCGAACAACTACGGCATGACCGTGAACTACTCGGGGACCGGTTCGTCGGCGGGGCGGAACGACTTCATCAATCAGACGGTGGACTTCGCCGTCAGCGAGATCCCCTTCCAGAGCCAGCCCGAGGACAACTCCCCGCCCGAGAACCCCACGACCGGCTACGCGTACATGCCGATCGTCGCCGGCGGCACCTCGCTCATGTACAACCTCAAGATCGGCGGCAAGCGGGTTACCAACCTGCGCCTGTCGGGTGAGGTCATCACGAAGATCTTCGCGGGTCAGATCGCGAAGTGGAACGACCCGGCCATCCAGGCCGACAACCCGGCGCTGGCCATGCCCGATGTCTCGATCACGCCGGTGTACCGCTCCGACGGGTCGGGCACGAGTGCGCAGTTCACGCTGTGGATGTCGAAGCAGTTCGGGAGTATTTGGACCTACGGCATGCGGTCGCAGTTCCCGCAGGTCACCGACGCGTTCAAGGGGCAGAACGGTTCGCTGGGCGTGGCGGGCTACGTCAGCCAGAACTACGGCGAGGGAGCGATCACCTACGTCGAGTACTCGTACGCGATGAAGTCCGGCTTCCCCGTCGTCAAGATGCTCAACAACGCCGGGTACTACGTCGAGCCGACCTACCAGTCGGTCGCGGTGGCGTTGATGTCGGCCCAGATCAACACCGACCTGACGCAGAACCTCGACGGGGTCTACAACAGCAACGATCCGCGCGCGTATCCCATGTCGAGCTACTCGTACATGATCGTGCCGACCGAGACCAACAAGGTGTTCACGCCCGAGAAGGGCCGCACCCTGAGCCGCTTCGCCACCTACATGCTGTGCGAGGGGCAGCAACAGGCGTCCGCCCTGGGGTACTCGCCGCTGCCGATGAACCTCGTCCAGGCCGGATCCGACGTGCTCAAGAGGATCCCCGGCACCGAGGGCGGTGTCGACTTCAACAACTGCAACAACCCGACCTTCAAGCCCGGCGACTCCCCGCGGAACAACCAGCTGGCGCTGACCGCGCCGACACCGCCCGACTGCGACCGCAAGGGCGCGACGCAGTGCGTCGAGGGCACCGGCGGTGCGCAGGAAGAGACGCCGACCACGGGAACGGGCGGGGCGAGCGGCGGCGCGAACAGCGCGGATGCCGCGGCGGGTGCCGCGGGCACGACCGGCGGTGGAACCGACGCGGGAGCGGCCGGCACGGCACCGGGGACGACCGGCGGCACGGCGGCCGATCCGGTTTACGACGCGAACGGCAACCTCGTCTCGGCGGCAGCGGGAGGGACGTCGGCCGCCGTCTCGGCCCCCTTCTCGCTCGCCGAGAACGGGTGGGGGACGCCGCAGATCATCATGCTCGCGGCGGGACTGCTCGTGGTCGCCGCGATCCTCATCCCGCCCGTCGTCGGTCGACGGCCTCGTGGAGGAAAAAGAACCTTCTGATCGGGGAGTTTGCAACGTTCAAGCGTTGCAGTCACCGCGGCGGTGCCTCGTTGACACCGCGTTCATCCCGCCGTCACCCGCCGCCCGTCCACTTGTCTCGACGCTTCTTCGAGAAGCACTCTGCAAAGGAAACCTCGTGTCTGAACACCGTGAGCGGCGAACCGCTGCGTCCCGCTCCGCGGGACGACGCGCACGGATGGCATCCGGTGCCCGGGCCACGGACCGTGTCGTGTCGCGCGGGCGCCGGGCCCTGGCATCCGTCGTCGTCGGCACCCTCGCGGGTCTGACGATCTTCGCCCTGTCCGGCGGGACCGGCGCGCTGTCCGCGATCGCTCCGTCGGCCGTGGCGGACGACTCCTCCGCGGTGACCGTCACGGCGAAGGATCAAGACCTCGACGTCGAGAACGCCCCGTTCCCCGACCTCTCGGTGACCGTCTCGCAGACGCGGGCGTTGGAGTCGCAGGGCATCGTCGTGTCGTGGACCGGGGGAAAGCCGTCGACCGTGCCGAGCTCGCAGATCGGCGGGGCGGACTTCCTGCAGGTCTTCCAGTGCTGGGGCGACGACCCGGCGCATCCGGGCACCCCCGACCGGACGACCTGCCAGTACGGGCTCGGAGGCGTCCCCGGCTCGCACCGCGACGATCCCCGCGACACCGACGCATCGGTCGCCGCGGAGGACAAGCCGTACACGGTCTTCGGTGACGGGTTCGCCACCCCGACCTACACGTCCATTCCCTTCCGGGGAGCGAACGGCCGCACCGTCGCCAACGTCGTCGACGGTGCCTACTCGTACACCAAGGACGCCGACGGCAAAGACGTCCTGGCCGACATGAACACGAACGAGTTCTTCTCGAAGTACACGACCAACATGGTGTCGTGGGCGGGGTCCGGCGGCGACGGCTCCGGGTCGGTGAAGTTCGAGGTCCAGACCGCGCTGCAGTCGCAGGGTCTCGGCTGCGGCTCACCCGTGACGGCCGCCGACGGCAGCGTGTCCGGTTCGAGCTGCTGGCTGGTCATCCTGCCTCGCGGGCAGCAGGACGGCGGGGCGTCCTTCATCACGAAGTCGGGGCTCTTCTGGGACGCGTGGAAGCACCGCATCGCGGTCAAGCTCGACTTCAAACCCCTGGGCGTCCGGTGCCCCATCGGCGCGGCCGAGCGGCAGCTCGCGGGAAGCGAGCTGATCAGCCGGGCGGTCTCGTCGTGGCAGCCCGTGGTCTGCAACCAGTCGGGCGGCTCGGTCTACTCGGCCATCACCGGGGCGGAGTCCGACGCGGCGCGCGCGGCGAACGGCACCGCACCGGCACCGCTCGCCCTGACCTCGCGCCCCCTGGATCCGAGCCTGGGCACCGACTCGCTGCGATACGCCCCCGTGGCCATCACGGGAGCGGCGATCTCGTTCGCGATCGACCGGAACCCGCGCCCGGGAGACGACACCGTGCCCGAGGACGTCCAGAAACGCGTCGGACTACCCTTCACCTCTCTGAAGCTGACCCCGCGACTCGTGGCGAAGCTGCTCACGAACTCGTACCTCGACTCGCTGCCGACCTTCGCCGACCGGGACCATCTGAGCCACAAGGACGGCGACGAGCGCGTGTACAACCCGCGCAACCTCGTCAGCGACCCCGACTTCCTCGCGATCAACGATCCCGAGTGGAAGTACCAGGCGCTCGCCGCGGCGTCCCTCGCCGACGCGCTGGTTCCGCAGGGGCGCTCCGACGCGGTCTGGGCGATCTGGCAGTACGTGATGAGTGACGAATCGGCTCGTCAGTTCCTCGCCGGCACCCCGGACGAATGGGGGATGACGGTCAATCCGTGGAGCTCGACGGATGCCGAGAAGAACCCCACGAAGGCCGCGTTGACCCTGCCGCGCGAAGACTTCCCCAAGGCCGACCCGGTCGAGCAGGCCGAGACGCCGTCGGCGGGGCCGGTCAACCTCGTGACCTGGCGTCCCTACGTCAACGATCTCGACTCCGGCGCGTACAACACGCTGCGCGGCGACGGTCTGACGCTCGGGGCGTGGGATCCGATCGCCGTGCCACCGAAGTACGGCAAAGCCGATCGGAGTCTGCCCGGGCGTCAGGCGGTCGTGGCGGTGACCGACACGGCATCCGCGGCCCGGTACCAGATCGTCACGGCGTCGCTGAAGAATCCGGCGGGGGAGTTCGTCGGGGCGACGACGGATGCCATGGCCGCCGCGGCCGCGGCCATGACCCCGACCGCCGGGCAGGCGCAGGTCGTGGCGTTCGACCCCGGTTCCCCGAGTGCGATCGCCGCGCGCGGCGCGTACCCGCTCACCATGCCCGTGTACGCGGCCATCAACCCGAAGTCCTCCGACGCGGAGCTCCGCAAGAGCTACGCCGCCTTCATCCGCTTCGCCGCGAAGGACGGGCAGCGTCCGGGAACGGCTCCCGGGCAGCTGCCGCAGGGATTCGTTCCGCTGCCCGAGGGATGGCAGACCCTCGCCCTCACGGCCGCGGACGACATCGAGGCGGGACGGATGCCGAGCCTCGGCGGCACACCGACCCCCGCGGCGAACGGCCCCGCGGCGGGCGTGCCCTTCCCCAGCGGCGGCGTCGTCGGCAGCGCCCCGGCCGCGGCCGCCCCCGCACCCGCGGCCCCGGCGCCGGCCTCCGCCCCGGACCCCGTGGCATCCGGTTCCGCCGCCCCCGCTCGGACGGGTGGCACCACACCCGACGATCCGGACATGGGCGCCCTGCCGGCCGCGCTGCCGGCCAGTGTCGCGGGTGGGCTCGCCGCCGCCTTCGCCGTGCCCCTCCTCGGACGACTGCGCCGACGGCTCTGACGCCGCGCCGGTCTCCGTTCCCCAGACCCGTCCTCTCGCAACTGAACACCCGAATCACATCTGTGCACCACACCAATCGAAAGGCATTGAGTTGAAGCTCAAGAAGCTGGCCGCCATGGGCGCGGCTTGCGGTATCGCGATCGCCGGCCTCGGCGTCGCCTCCATGGCCTCGGCCGAGCCGGTCTCGAACAGCTACTCGCTGGTCGGTTCCGACACGCTGCAGGACGCGGCCAACGCGATCACGAACGGAACGACCCTCACGGGCTCGCTCGTCCGTGTGACCTCCACCAACAAGACGCTCGGCAGCTTCGACGCGTTCGGTTCCACGGCCATCCAGACCAAGCAGGGCGGTCCGTTCTTCGGCCGTCCCGCCGGTTCGGGCGCGGGTGTCACGGCGCTCCGCGCCTCGATCACGGGTGCGCTGTACAGCGGCAACGCCGGCGTGCCGGCCCGCCAGATCACCGGCCAGGTCGACATCGCCCGCTCCTCGAGCGGTCCCGGCAACAACGCCAACGCCAACGGTCTGCTCGCGTACGTGCCCTTCGCGCGCGACGCGGTCGGTTTCGCGTTCCGCGGTGGCGACTCGTCGTGGTCCACGCTGACGCCCGCCCAGCTGAAGTCGATCTACGAGTGCAGCACGACGTCGATCGGTGGCGTCACCGTCAAGCCGCGCCTGCCCCAGAACGGCTCGGGGACGCGCAACTTCTTCCTCGGCGCCATCGGCAGCCCGACGCTCGGCTCGTGCGTCACCGACGCCAACGGCACCACGCCCGAGAACGACGCGTCGGTGCTCGGCACGAACGACCTCATCCCGTTCAGCGCCGCCAGCTGGATCGCCCAGGCGAACGGCGCCACCGGGGTCAACACGACGACGACCTCCGGTGTGAAGTTCGGCTCGCCCGTCAACCAGGAGCCCGCCTTCACGGGCACCGCGCCCAACCTCGTCCCCAACGTCGACTTCTATAAGGACGCGACCTTCGGCCGCGACACCTACCTGGTCGTCGAATACGCCCGCATCGTCCCCGGTGGCGACAAGTACGACGCGGGCCTCGCCAACCTCGTCAACCCGTCGGTCACCAACAGCCTCACCAGCTTCGGTTCGCTGCCGATCTCGGTCGGCGCGGTGAAGAAGAAGTTCGGCTTCCTCGCTCCCTCCACCACCACCATCCAGCGCGCGTTCGCGACGCTGTGACCTCTGAGAACGGAAAAGGACTCCACCTCATGAACATCAAGAAGTTCGGGACGATCGTCGCCGCGGCGACGGCGGTCTCGCTTCTCGCGGGCGGCTTCTCGGCCACCGCGGCGAACGCGGCCACGGGTGCGCCGCAGTTCTACCTCCTCGACGGCGGTGACGGACACCTCCTCGCCGACGACACCGTCCTGAACTGGGATTCGCAGGTCGTCGCCACGCCCGGACCGACCGTCGACGACATCACGGTGCTGTTCCCCGGCACGGCCGACGCGACCGGTGTCGCGTACTTCATCGCCCCCCAGGGCAAGGAGACCACGATGTCGGCCTGGACGGCGTCCAGCGACGGCGCCCTCACCCCCGGCACGGTCGACATCATGGCCCCGAACCTGACGCTCTCGGGCTTCCTGTTCGGCAACTGGGCCCAGGTCAAGGCGAACGGCGGTGACTTCAGCCTCGGCTTCGCGTGGACCCGCAACAACGGTCTGAACATCGCGGATGCCGGCGTGAAGTACGTGGGCATCCACGTCAAGCCCGGCGGCGACTGGACGTTCGACCCGCAGAGCTCCGGCCCCTCGGCCACGGCTCCGACCATCACGACCACCGCTCTCGGCACGGCCAAGGTCGGTGCGGCGTTCTCGCAGACGCTCACCGCCGACGGCACCGCCCCGATCACGTGGTCGATCAAGGACGGCGGGGCCCTTCCCGCCGGTCTGACCCTCGACGGCGCGACCGGTGTCGTGTCGGGCACGCCCACCACCGCCGGCTCGTACAGCTTCACCGTCGTCGCCACCAACAGCGCGGGCAGCAACGAGAAGGCGTTCACCGGCACGGTGGACACGGCCGCTCCGACCGCGCCGACGAAGCCCTCGGGCTCCTCGGCGAACAAGGTCGACGTGGCCGACCCCGCCAAGGGTGCGAAGACGATCACCGTCCCCGCGGGCGCCGCCAACAAGGGCAAGACCCTCGAGGCGTGGGCCTGGTCCGACCCGACCGACCTCGGTCAGGTCACCGACGACGGCAACGGCAACTTCTCGGTGGACATCTCGAGCCTGCCGGGCGGCGAGCACACCATCGCCCTGGTTGCCCCCGGCGACGCGACCTACACCGTCCTCGCCTGGGACACCTTCACGAAGCAGTCCGCTGCCGGTGACACCACCACCGACGCCGTCGACCTGTCGGCCGCGGTCACCGCGAGCGACCTGTGGTCGCTGAACGCCGAGGCCACCAAGGTCGACTTCGGCAGCGTGGCGCGCGACAAGAGCGTCACGAAGTCGCTCGGCAAGGTCACCGTCATCGACGACCGCAACGTTCTGAAGGGTTGGGACCTCACCGCCGCGTGGACCCCCTTCAAGAACGGCGCGGGCGACGAGATCCCCGCCACCGCGCTCGCGGTGGCACCCAAGGCCTACACCGGCTACACCCCCATCACGGGTGTGACCGTCGGCACGGGTTCGAAGATCGCCTCCAGCACGGCCGTCACGACGCTCACCACCGGTGCGCTCTTCGACGCCGACCTCACCTTCACCGCTCCGAAGGACGCGCAGACGGGCGACTACACGTCGACCCTGACGGTCACCCTCACCTCCAAGTGAGCTGACCGGCGCCGGTGGCACGGGGGATCCTCGCGATCCCCCCGTGCTGCCACACCATCAGCCCTCGTTCACCTCGGCGACACGCTCGTGTCGCCCCCACCTGCGGAGATAGAGCGTGTTCTCTTCGACCCTGCGGCACCGCCTCCCGGCTCTGGGTGCCGTCTCCCTCGTCACCGCGGCGATCATCGCCGGCCTCGGGATGCCGTCCGCCGCCACGGCTGCCACCGGCACCGCCGTCCTCGCGACCGACGATGCGCCCGCCGCCGGGAGCGAGTCGGCCGTCACCGTCGGCGTCGCCACCCGCCCCGCCGGAGAGGACGGGCGCCCCGACGGGCGGTCCCGCTTCACCTTCGCCGCCGACCCGGGACAGACGGTCACCGATCGCGTGCTCGTCGGCAACACCGGCACGGCCCGCCAGGACTTCACCGTCTACGCCACCGACGCGTTCAACGACGACGCCGGCGAGCTCTCCCTGCTCCCCACGGATGCCACTCCCACCTCGGTCGGGTCGTGGATCCGCTTCGACGACGGCAGCGACCGCGTGACGTTCGGCCTCGAGCCGCAGGAAGTGCGCCTGCTGACCTTCACCGTCGCGGTACCGGCGGACGCGACCCCGGGCGATCACGTCGGCGGGGTCGTGGCATCCGTCCTCGAGGCGGGCGCGCAGGTCACCGTCGACCGCCGCGTCGCGACCTCTGTCTTCGCGCGGGTCGCCGGTGACCTCCAACCGCAGCTGTCGCTCACGAGCTACGAGGCGTCGTACCAGGGGGACTGGTGGAACCCGTTCTCCGGGCACGTGCAGCTCCACTACACCGTGAGCAACCCCGGCAACGTCGCTCTCGCCGCGAACCTCACGTCGGGCACGCGAACGTGGCTCGGCATCCCGGCGACGGGGGAGCAGGGCGGCAAGGTTCCCGTCGTGCTGCCGGGCAACAGCGCGTCGTACGAGTCGACGGTCGACGGTGTCGGCCAATGGCTGTACCTGAACCCGTTCACGACCCTCAGCCCCTTCGTGGAGTCGCCCGACGCGTCGATGCAGGTGGTGGTGACGCCGATCACGCGTGACGCGGTGGCGTTCGCGGTTCCGTGGACGGTGCTGATCCTGGGAGTGCTGGCGGCGCTCGCGGTCCTGTTCTCGCGCTGGCGCCGGCGTCGCGACGAGGTGCGTGCCCGCGAGTGGATGGACTTCGTCGCCGAGACCGCGGCCGCGGACGCCGCCGCGGACGCGGCGGCGCTCGCGGGAACTCGGGCGGACGGTTCATGACGCGTCCCCGGCGATCGGCGCCGCGCGGGGCGATGCCCCCGGTCGCGTCGCGACGCGTCGCCGCCGCGGGGATCGCGCTCGCCCTCGTCGTGCTCGCGGGTTCGGGTGCGGCGAGCGCCTCGGCTTCCCCGACGGATGACCCCGGCACCCTGTCCGTGACGATCACCGACGGATCGACGGCGACACCGTCTCCTCCCGTGTCGCCGGTGGCGACCGGGGGGTCGAGCGTTCCGGGCGGGTCGGTTCCCGCCGGCGGCACGAGGCCGGTGCCCCTGCCCGCCACGGGCTCGAGCGGCTCCGGCGGCGGGGGCGTCGCCCCCGCGAGCGAGGTCAGCGTGGCCGGCATGGTCTACGTCGGGGGACTGAACGCCTCCGCGTTCCCCGAGCCCGATCCCACCGCCGGGATCGTCGACGTGTGGTTCACGGTGCGCAACGCCGCCTCGACCCCGATCGACGCGACGGCGGACTTCTGGATGGATGCCGGGATGTTCTCGCAGCGTCTGGATGCCGTCGACGGCGTCCAGGTGACCGCTCTGCAGCCGGGCGAGAGCCGGGTCGTCTCGGCTCGCCTCCGCCACGGGGGCCAGTGGACGCTGCTGTCGACCCACGTGACGCTCACCCCGCCGGAAAGCGTCGACGGCGTCGCCCTGACGCCGGTGACCCGTGACGCCCTCACCCTGCTCTTCCCGTGGGTGATCGCGGCCGCCGTCCTCCTCGGCGGTCTCGTCGTCCTGGTCGTGCAGATCGGCCGGGTGAGCGGTCGGGGCGAAGCGACTCCCGTGGCGGCGACGACGTGACCCTCCTCAATCGTCCCGCGGGCGCCGGAGCCGGCACCGCCCCGCGCCGCCCGCCCCGCCCGCCGCGCCGTCCGCCCCGCCCTCGTCCGACCTACGCACCGCTGTCGCCGGCGCAGGTGTTCCTGCGCGGGATGCTCGTGTCGGTATCGGTGCTCGTGCTGGTCTTCCTGCTCAACCTTCTCGTGATCAGTCACGTCTCGCACTTCGCCGCGCAGCAGCAGCTGCGCGACACGTTCCGCGCGCAGCTCGCCGCGGGCACGGCACCCGTCAGCGAGGGCGACTTCGAGGATCACCTCCTTGCGGACGGGGCACCCGTGGGCATCCTGTCCGTCCCGCAGCTCGGCATCGACGAGGTCATCTCCGAGGGGACGACGTCCGGCGTGCTGATGCACGGCCCCGGTCACCGCCGCGACACCGTGCTGCCCGGTCAGGCGGGGGTGAGTGTGGTCATGGGACGCGCCGCGGCCTTCGGCGGCCCCTTCGGCCGCCTGCAGGCGCTGCAGCCGGGCGAGACCTTCACCGTGCGGACGGGGCAGGGCGAGCAGACGTTCGCGGTGCTCGGCGTGCGCTACGCCGGCGACCCGACCCCACCGGCCCCCGTGCGCGGTGAGAGCCGCCTCATCCTCATCACGGCCCGGGGCGGCCCGTACCTGCCGACCGGGATCGCCTACGTCGACGCGCGGGCGACGGGCCCCGCGGTGCCGGCGGGTGCGCGCCAGACGACGTCGATGACCCTGTCGCCCGAGGCCAAGCCGCTCGCCACCGATATGACCACCGTCTGGGCGCTCATCTTCGCGCTGCAGTTCCTCGTCGTCGCCGAGTTCGTGGCCGTCTGGGCGTATCGCCGCGTCGGCTGGCAGAAGACGTGGATCGTCTTCGCCCCCGTCCTCCTCCTGGCGAGCGTGTTCGTCGCCGACCAGCTCGTCCGCCTTCTGCCCAACCTTCTCTGAGCGGTATCGATCATGACCTCCACCCCCGAAGCCCACGATCCGGCCTCCGACGCCCCCGAGGGGGTCCGCGAGAGTCCGCGCGCCGACCTTCCGCGCCCCGACGCGCGCCCCGACCTCGAGTACACGGAGGTCGTACCGCTCGACGCGGCCTCACCCGCGTCCGATCCGTACATGACGGATGTGCTCAGCGCCGACGAGGCGCGCATCATCGCCGAGATCGAGCTCGAGAACCTCAGCGCGGGGATGGCGGGTGTGCCCGCTGCCGATGCCCCCTCCACCCGCCGTGCGGGTCGAGCGGCCCCCCGTCCCGTCGGTGTCGACAACCCCGCGCTGGTCACCACCGAGTCCCCGATCGACACGCACACGGCGGTGCTGGTCCCGCCGTCCTCCGCTCCTCTCGGTGAGGCCGTGGCATCCGTTCGACCCGCTCCGATCGATCCGCCCGTGAGCCCGCTCTCCGAACTGGATGCGCGATCGATCTCGGCGTGGTTCGGCGATCACCAGGTGCTCCTCGACGTGTCCCTCACCATGCCCGCCGGACAGGTGACCGCCCTCATCGGTCCGTCCGGCTGCGGCAAGTCCACGTTCCTGCGCATCCTCAACCGGATGCACGAGCTCGTCCCCTCAGCGGCCCTCGCCGGGGAGGTGCTGCTCGACGGCGACGACATCTACGACGCGGGGCACCGGCTCATCGATGCGCGCAAGAACATCGGCATGGTGTTCCAGAAGCCCAACCCGTTCCCGGCGATGTCGATCTACGACAACGTCATCGCGGGGCTCAAGCTCACCGGTAAACGCGCCGCGCGCGACGAGAAGGACCACCTCGTCGAGACGTCGTTGCAGAGCGCCGGGCTGTGGAAAGAGGTCAAGGACAGGCTGCGGGCCCCCGGCGGCGGCCTGTCGGGCGGTCAGCAGCAGCGCCTGTGCATCGCCCGCTCGCTCGCGATCAAGCCCAAGGTGCTGCTGATGGACGAGCCGTGCTCGGCCCTGGATCCCACGTCCACGCGCGTCATCGAGGAGACAATGGGCGAACTGCAGAAAGAGCTGACGATCGTGATCGTCACGCACAACATGCAGCAGGCGCAGCGGGTGTCGCAGCAGTGCGCCTTCTTCCTGGCATCCCAGGGGCAGCCCGGCCACATCGTCGAGCACGGCGACACGGATGCCATGTTCGACTCGCCCATCGACCCGCGCACCTACGACTACGTCAACGGTCGCTTCGGGTAGGGCTCGGCCGCGCGCTCAGCGCCGCGTGCGCGCCCGCGTCCGCACCACGCTCGACAGCGTCGCACGAACGGGCTGACCGAGGTAGATGCCGAGCGACGCCCCGACCGCGAGCGCGATCCCGATGGTCGCCGCTCCCGTGAGCGTCGTGACACCGGTCATGAGCACCGCAGGGTCGTCGCCCGACTCCACGATGCCGAGCAGCCCGCGGAACACCGCCGCTCCCGGAACCATCGGCAGGATCGCCGCCGTCGTGATCGCCACCGACGGCACGTGCAGGCGATAGGCGACGACGATGCCGGCGAAGCTGCCGATGAACGCGCCGACACCGCTGGCCGCGGCGACCTCGAAGCCGAGCGACGAGGCTGCGATGTACCCTGCCCAGGCCACCAGGCTCAGGGCCGCGCTGACGACGATGATGCGCGCGCCGGCCCCGTTGATCACGGCGACGGCGATCGCGATGACCGCGGCTCCGATGAACTGCACGCTCACCGGCCCGAGCGGCAGGGCGTTCGAGGGAGGCGACATCCCCATCCCCAGCACGCGCACGGTCTCGAGCCCCGCGAGAATCCCGAGAACCACGCCCAGAGTCTGTGTGGTCAGCTCGAGGATGCGACCCGTCGCGGTGAGCGCGAAGCCGTCGATGGCATCCTGAGCCGCTCCCACCACGGTCAGTCCCGCGAGCATGAGGACGATCCCGGATGCCACGATCACCGACGGTCGGATCGCGGCGGCCGCGTCGATCCCGGTGTACCGCAGCAGCGGAGACAGCGCCGCGACCACCGTCAGCACAAACCCGCCGGCGATCTGCGCGAAGAAGTACGGCACGCGCGCCCGGGCCAGGACGTGCTGCGTGGTCGCGGCGAGGCCCGCGGCGATGAACGACAGCACCAGCGCGAGCCAGTTGGCGCCGAACATGATCGCGACCCCCACGGCGAGGCCGGCTTGAGCGGCGATGACGATCGCCGGGCGGTAGCGGAACGGGAGCCGCCGGATCGCCCGGCATCGCGCGATGGCGTCGTCGAGCGCGAGCCCGCCGGCGATCTCGGCGACGAGGGCTTGCAGTCGCTGAAGCTTGGCGTGGTCGGGCACCGATCCCCGCACGACGCGCAGGAGCGTGGTGGGGTGTGAGGCCCCCGGGCGGCTGTGCGCGATCGTGATCGAGTTGTAGGTCACGTCGACGTGCACCGGATCCAGGCCGTAGGCGCCGCAGACGCGCACGATCGTCAGTGTCACCTCGCTCGCCGGCGCCCCGACGACGAGCATCGTCTCGCCGATGCGGATCGCGAGATCGAGGATGCGGGCGGAGAACGCCTCGTCGATGACGGGAAGCAGGTGCGTGTCGGGGGAGCCGGAGTCCTCGGTGTGCACGAGACGGCGCAACGACGACAGCAGTCGGCGCGGGGTGGGGGACAACCGAGCCTCCAGGGGCAGAGAACCGGGTGGGGAAGGCTCGATCCTATCCGCGCGGGCTGACCGGGCTCCGCGCATGACGGAGGCGGCATACCCGCGCCCCTAGGATGGACCCTCGGGTGCGGCATCCGAGCGCCCCGTCGTGGCATCCCGACGCTCGTCCCTCCCCGGGAGTTCTCCTTATGGCGCTGATCGTCCAGAAGTACGGCGGTTCGTCCGTCGCCGACGCCGAGAGCATCAAGCGCGTCGCCAAGCGCATCGTCGACACGCGTCGCGCGGGGCACGAGGTCGTCGTCGCCGTCAGCGCGATGGGCGACACGACCGACGAGCTGCTCGACCTCGCGGGTCAGGTCGCTCCGATCCCCGCTCCGCGCGAGCTCGACATGCTGCTGTCGTCGGGCGAGCGCATCTCGATGGCGCTGCTGGCCATGGCGATCCACTCGATGGGCTTCGAGGCCCGTTCCTTCACCGGCAGCCAGGCGGGGATGATCACGGATGCCACGCACGGCGCCGCCCGCATCGTCGACGTCACGCCCGTGCGTCTGCGCGAAGCGCTCGACGAGGGCGCGATCGTCATCGTCGCCGGCTTCCAGGGCTTCAACCGCGACACCCGCGACATCACCACGCTCGGTCGCGGCGGCTCCGACACCACGGCTGTCGCTCTGGCCGCCGCCCTGAACGCCGACGTGTGCGAGATCTACAGCGACGTCGACGGCATCTTCACCGCCGACCCCCGCGTCGTGCCCCTGGCCCGCAAGCTCGACCGCGTCGGCAGCGAAGAGATGCTCGAGCTCGCCGCCAACGGCGCGAAGGTCCTCTACATCCGCGCCGTCGAGTACGCGCGCCGCCACGGCGTGCTGATCCACGCGCGGTCCACGTTCAGCTCGGGCGAGGGCACCTGGGTGCTCGACGCCTCCAAGTCCTCCCCCCTCGTCCCCGAAAGTGAAGCCATGGAAGAGCCCATCGTCGCCGGCGTCGCCACCGACCTCAGCCAGGCGAAGATCACCGTCATCGGCGTCCCCGACGTCCCCGGCAAGGCCGCCGACATCTTCAAGATCGTCGCGAAGTCCGGCGCGAACGTCGACATGATCGTGCAGAACGTCTCGGCCGCCGCGACCGGTCGCACCGACATCTCGTTCACGCTGCCCAAGACCGATGCCACGACGGCGCTGAAGGCGCTCGCCGGCGAGCAGGCCGAGGTCGGGTTCGAGAGCCTCGTGCACGACGACCAGATCGGCAAGCTGTCGGTCGTGGGCGCGGGCATGCGCACGCACTCGGGCGTCTCGGCGACGCTGTTCGAGGCGCTGAGCATGGCGGGCGTC
Organism: Microbacterium sp. Kw_RZR3; assembly: GCF_029222405.1. Lineage (NCBI taxonomy): Bacteria > Bacillati > Actinomycetota > Actinomycetes > Micrococcales > Microbacteriaceae > Microbacterium > Microbacterium sp. Kw_RZR3. Next base: position 40,743 of record NZ_JARHXC010000187.1, read on the forward strand.
AACATCGAGATGATCTCGACCTCCGAGATCCGCATCTCGGTGGTCGTGCGCGGTGTCGACCTCGCCGAGGCCGCGCGTCTCGTGCACACCGCCTACGGTCTGGACGGCGAGGCCGAGGCCACCGTCCACGCCGGCACCGGTCGCTGATTCCGGGCACGCCCCGTCGGGCACGCCCCGTCGGGCGGCGCGAAGGCGGGCGAAACTCCTGAGTTCTCGCCCCGCCGCTTCGTCGTACCCTCGTGATTCCGCCATTCCCCGGCGTATCCCGGTCGATTTCTCAGGAGTTCGGCCCGGGGGCGTCTCGACCACCGCGCCGATCGCGCTACCCTGACCCGAACGCCGCGCGTCGCGGCATCCACTCCCGAACACCCGAGGTACTTCGCATGACCCGCATCTCCGATTCCGGAATCTCCCTCGCCGTCGTCGGCGCCACCGGTCAGGTCGGCTCCGTCATGCTCGAGATCCTCGCCGAGCGGGCGTTCCCGATTCGCGAACTGCGCCTCTTCGCCACGGCGCGCTCCGCCGGCACCTCGATCGAGTTCGGTGGCCACTCGGTCGTCGTCGAAGACGTCGCCACGGCTGATCCTGCCGGCGTCGAGGTCGCCCTGTTCTCGGCCGGTGCCACCGGTTCGCGCGCGCACGCTCCCCGCTTCGCCGAGGCCGGTGCCCTCGTCATCGACAACTCGAGCGCCTGGCGCATGGACCCCGAGGTTCCGCTCGTCGTGAGCGAGGTCAACCCGCACGCGATCGACGAGGCCGTCAAGGGCATCGTCGCGAACCCCAACTGCACGACCATGGCCGCGATGCCGGTGCTGAAGGTGCTCGACACCGAGGCGGGCCTCGAGCGCCTCATCGTCAGCACCTACCAGGCGGTCTCGGGCTCCGGCCTCGCGGGCGCCCAGGAGCTCCTCGGTCAGGTCGAGGGCGTTCTCGCGCAGGGCGACGTCGAGCGGCTCGTCCGCGACGGCTCGGCCCTCGACTTCCCGCAGCCCGAGAAGTACGTCGCCCCCATCGCGTTCGACGTCATCCCCTTCGCGGGCAACCTCGTCGACGACGGCCTCAACGAGACCGACGAAGAGAAGAAGCTCCGCAACGAGAGCCGCAAGATCCTCGAGCTGCCCGACCTCCGTGTCGCGGGCACGTGCGTGCGCGTCCCCGTCTTCACGGGCCACTCGCTCAGCATCAATGCCGAGTTCGCCCGCGACCTCTCGCCCGAGCGTGCGCGCGAGCTCCTCGCCGACGCTCCCGGCGTGAAGCTCGAAGAGGTCCCCACGCCGCTCCAGGCGGCCGGCACCGACCCGAGCTACGTCGGACGCATCCGCGCGGACCAGTCCGCTCCCGAGGGCAGGGGGCTCGTGCTGTTCGTCAGCAACGACAACCTGCGCAAGGGCGCCGCGCTCAACGCCGTGCAGATCGCCGAGATCGTCGCGCAG
>NZ_JARHXC010000188.1:0-4538 GCF_029222405.1 Microbacterium sp. Kw_RZR3
GACGCCGCGGCCACCGCCTCCGACACCGCGCCCGCGACGCGGTCGGTGTGCCGGAGCGACAGGGCGTTGGATCGCGGGCGGGTGAAGGCGCCGGCCTCCATACCCGAGGTGAACGGTCCGATGGCGAAGAGGGTCGCGTGCGGGATGCCGTCGCGTGAGACGACGCGTCCGTCGGCGTCGGTGTCGATGCGGCCGAGCGAACCCGTGAAGGTCTCGTCGGCGACGTGCACCTCGCGACCGTGCCGCGTCGCCAGTTCGCGCAAGGCCGCGTTGTCGCTCGAGGCCGCCTCGGCGCTCGGGAGCCATGCGTCCAGGAGCGCACCCGCGCGCACCTCTCCCGGAACCCGCGGAGAAGATGCCACGAACCGCCCGTCGTCGACGCGCACCGCGATCTCGGGTCCGAGGAACCGCACGATCCCGGCATCCGCGAGCGCGCCGATCTCTTCGAGGCGATGGGCCGGTGGCCCCGACGCGACGTAGCTGAAGAAGGTGTGCCAGGTCACGGGGAGATCGATCGCCCGCGACCGCGCGCTCCACCGCTCGGCGGGGATCTCGGACACCGCGAGGAACGACTGCAGGATCGTGAGGAACAGCGCCTGCGCGGTGCTGCGTTCGGGGGTCGTGCGCAGATGCAGGTCGTCCACGATGTGCTGGCGGACGCGGCGGTGCACCTCGGCGGCATCCGCGAACGCCTCGTGGCCGAGAGGCACATCGAGCGCGGGGACGTCGAAACGGTCCAGCGGGTCGGGGACGACCTCCGTGACCGCGCGCCGCAGGGCTGCCGTGTCACCGTCCACGGCGCGCAGCGTCTCGCGGAAGACGCCCCACGGGACCAGGACCCGCTCGGGGTGTCCGGTGAACAGCTCGCGGTAGTGCCCCCACACGAGCTCGCGGGCGATCAGCGGCCACACGTCGTCGAGGAAGTCGATCGTGCCCGGTCGCGCCAGAAGCTCCGCGATCGCCGCGGGCGTGAGCACCTCACGCGCGGGCGGGTCGCCGCGTAGCTCCGACGAGACCTTCGAGCGGTACGGCACCCCGCGGCGCGAGCCGAGGTGCAGGCGCGGTTCGCGCCCCGACGGCTCGTACCGCACGCGGCCCTCCGGCGTCCGGACGAAGCGGCCGCCACGTCCCTCGGCCAGCAGCACGACGGCATCCACCGCCGCCAGCCCCATGCCGCGCACGATCACGTCGTCGCCCGCACCGAGCACCGAGAGGTCGGTGTCGGCGGTGAACGACGGCGGCACGTAGGTCAGGCCCGCGTCCGCGGCCGCGGTGACCAGCGCGCGGGTCTCGCCGTCGGGGTCGCGTCCGTTGTGCCCGACCGCGTACACGACGATGTCGGCGGGAAGACGGATGCCATCGGCCAGCGCCACCTCGTACCCGTCGATCGTGTCGTCGACCCACTGCACGACTCCGCGGTGCTCGTGCACTTCGACTCCGGGCGGCGCGATCGCGACCGTCCGCCGCCAGAACCAGTCGAGGTAGACGCTCTGGAGTCGGCGCGTGGGGAAGCTGTCTCCGCGGAGCGTTCGGAGCTCGGCATCCAGATCCGGATCGTCGATCGCGACGTCGGGGATGGTCCCGGCGCGGACGCGCTCGGCCCACTCGATGAGCGACGGCCCGGAACGCACCGGCCCCGAGATCGCGCACGTCTCGTCGGTGAACACGGTCACGTCGCGCGCCATCGAGTTGAGCTTGAGCAGCGGAGACTGATCGCGGCGCCAGATGCGACCGGCCCCCGGCGGGTGCGGGTCGACGAGCGTGATGTGCAGGCGCGGACTGGCCGCGCGGGTCCGGCGGGCGAGCAGGCGCTCGACCAGCATCACCGCGCGCGGGCCGGCCCCCACGATGACGACCCGGATCATCGCACGGCGGGAGTGAGCACCGGCGGCAGCCCCAGCAGGTCGTGCAGCGTCGCCCCGTCGTCGTACGAGCGGCGGTACGAGCCGCGCTCCTGCAGCAGCGGCACGACCCGGTCGGCGAACTCGTCGAGGCCGTGCGGGGTGACATGTCCGACGACGGTGAACCCGTCGGTCGCGCGTTCCTGCACGTACCGGTCGATCTCGGATGCCACGTGCTCCGGCGTCCCGACGAAGGTGTGCTTCGCGGTCAGACGGATCACGAGCTCCCGGATGCTGAGGTTCTCTGCGGCCGCCTGCTCGCGCAGCTGCCCGACGCGCGCGCGGATCGCCGCGTGGCGGCCGGCGAAGCCCTGCGCGGTCTCGACGCCGGTGTCGGGTTCGACATCAGGCAGCGGACCCTCGGGGTCGTACCCGCTGAGGTCGCGGTTCCAGATCTGCTCGAGGTAGGTGATCGCGGTCTGCGGGCGCACCTGGGCGAGAGCGATCTCGCGCGAGCGTTCGCGGGCCTCGTCGGCCGTGTCACCGAGCACGAAGGTGGCTGCCGGGAGGATCTTGAGCGAATCCTCGTCGCGGCCGTGCGCCGCGAGGCGGCCCTTCACATCGCGGTAGAACTGCTGCGCGTCGGCGAACTCGGTGTGCAGCGAGAAGATGACGTCGGCATGCGCGGTCGCGAAGTCGCGGCCGTCGGGGGAGTCCCCGGCCTGCACGATCACGGGTCTCCCCTGCGGAGAGCGTGGCACGTCGAACACCGCGTCGACGTCGAACAGGCGGCTCTCGTGCCGCACCCGCGCGATCGCGTCTTCTCGGAGGAACGCGCCGGTCTCGGCATCCGCCACGATCGCGTCGTCGCGCCACGACGACCAGAGCGCCTTCGACAGCGCCGCGAACTCCGACGCCCGCACGTACCGGTCGGCGTGGTCGAGGTAGCCCCCGCGGCGGAAGTTCGCGCCGTGGAACGCGTCGGAGCTGGTCACGGCGTTCCATCCGGCCCGGCCGTTCGACAGGATGTCGAGCGTGCCGAGCTGGCGGGCGAGCTCGAAGGGCTCGTTGAACGTCGTGTTGAGCGTGCCGACGAGACCGATGTGCTCGGTGACGGCGGCCAGCGCGGTGAGGATCGCGAGGGTGTTCGGACGTCCGGCGACATCGAGGTCGTGCAGCTGCCCCCGGTGCTCGCGCAGGCGCAGGCCCTCGGCGAGGAAGAGGTAGTCGAAGAAGCCCCGCTCGGCCGTGCGGGCGAAGTACTCGAACGACGAGAAGTCGATCTGACTGCCCGCGCTCGGGTCGGTCCAGACCGTGGTGTTGTTCACACCCGGGAAGTGGGCGGCGAGGTGGATCTGACGGCGGGTCATGCGCCGACCTCCTGACGGGCGTAACGGCTGGCGAGACGGGGGAGTCCGACCCGTTCGCGCAGCGTCGGTGCGCCGTCGTCGGGAAGCAGGATGCCGGCGGCCGCCGCGCGCGGCACGACCCGGTCGGCGATCGCCTCGAGATCGGCGGGCAGGCGGGCGGGGCGCAGGCGGATGCCGTCGACCCCGGCCTCGGCGAGAGCGCGGATCTCGTCCACGACGTCGTCGGCGGTGCCGACCACGACCCGGGCGTCGGTCGTGAGCGGGGCGCGGTCCTGGAGACGGTTCCAGACGGCCTCGGCCCCGGCGCGTGTCTCGTCGACGAGCACGAGCAGGTCGGCGAAGACGCGCAGCGGCTCCTCGGTCGTGCGCGCCGAGTCCGTGGCATCCGCGAGCTCGCTCAGGATGCCGCCGACCGCCGCCGCGTCCGCGGGCGTGACGAACACGAGGTCGGCGTGCTCCGCGGCGAAACGGTACGGGATCGTCTGGTGCGCGAGGGCGGTGATGAGCGGCTGGCCCTGCGGGGAGCGCGGCACGATCGAGGCGCCGGTGATCGAGAAGAACTCGCCCTCGAAGGCGACGTTGTGCACGCGGTCCCGGTCGAGGAACTTCCCGGTCTCGAGGTCGCGCACGATGGCGTCGTCCTCCCACGAGTCGGCGAGGCGGCGGAGGACGTCGGCCACCTCACCCGCCTCGCGAAACGCCGCGAGCAGCGCCGGATCGTCTTCGACGCGACCGGATGCCGGGATCCCGGTCGGTCCCTCGGTGCGGCGCCCGAAGTTCGCGCGTTCCTGCGGCGTCGAGCCCGCGACGAGGCGGACGCCGGCGCGACCCCGGCTGGCGTGGTCGAGGGTCTGGAGTCCGGTGGCGAGGTGGAACGGTTCGGGATGCGCGGTGGTCGCGGTCGGGACGAGACCCAGGCGACGCGTGGCCGGGGCCAGGAACGACGCCAACAGCACCGCGTCGAGGCGCCCCCGCACGCGGTCGCGCCGGGTCTCGGCATCCGGCTCGAAGGATCGCCCGCCCAGGCTCAGTGCGTCCTCGATGGTCGCGAGGAGGAGTCCGGCGTCGTCGGCCGTCCGGGCGAGAGCACGCCAGTACGCGGGCGTCGTGAGCTCGGTGGGGCGGGCGGTGGACTCACGCCACGCGGCCGGGTGCCAGCCGGCGCCGTCCAGGGCGACGGCGAGGTGGATGCGGTCGGGCATCGGGACTCCTTCGCGGCGGGCCGGTCCCGCCGAGACGCCCACTGTGCCGCCGGTGCCGCGTCGGCACAATCGCGCGCGTCACACAACGCCGCGAGGCGTCATTGTTACGACGGTGTCGGTGTCCG
>NZ_JARHXC010000189.1:0-1657 GCF_029222405.1 Microbacterium sp. Kw_RZR3
GACGGATGCCGAGGTGCGCGAGCGGCTGTCGACCGAGGCCGTGGACGCGGCGGCGACCCTGAGTCCGGCGCGCGCGATGCAGACGCTGGCCGCGGCGTGCGGTGAGGCCTTGACGCGCCCGCGGCGCCGCTGACTCCGCCCGGGTGCGAGGCGCGAGGTGTCGTTCATATGCAGGACCGGTGGGGCTGATGTGCACGCTGCGCCTCGTTCGGCTCCTGTTGCGATGAACGCTCCTACATCTGGACCACGACCCGACCGGTCGACGGCCTCACTTCCGGCCGGCCCAGGGGTCGTAGTCGGCGATCAGGTCCTCTTGCGCGGGACGTTCGGCATCCGGGACATGCTGCAGGTTCACCCGCACGCGGTACCAGAGCGAGCTCGAACCGCGCATGCCGTCGACGAGGATGTCGGCCGGGTGGAGGGCGTCCGCGGCTTCCGGATGCCGTGACTTCCACGTCTCGAGGGCATCGAGAGCTTCGGGCTTGGTCTTCGTGCGCGCGACCTCGATGAGAGGCATGGTCGAGGCGCGGCGACCGGAGCCGTCGGAGCCGCGCGGAGGCTTCTCGGCGGGCCCCAGCTCTTTCGCGAGAGCCAGGAGGGCGTCGAGGGATCCTGCCGCGTCGTCGATCCCGGCGTGCGGATCGCCGATCGCGCGGAAGCGCTCGGGCACGGTGAGGACGGTGAACTCTTCGGGGCGGCGGTCGCGGACCTCGTCCCACGTCAGCGGAGTCGACACGCGCGCGTCGGGGAGCGCCCGGATCGAGTACGCCGAGGCGACCGTGCGGTCCTTTGCGTTCTGGTTGAAGTCGACGAAGACGCTTTCGCCGCGTTCCTCCTTCCACCAGCGAGCGGTCGCGAGCCCGGGCGCGCGGTTCTCGACCTCGCGGGCGAGCGTCTCGGCGGCGAGGCGCACGTCGGCGTAGTCCCACTCGGGACGGATGCGCACGAGGATGTGGAGCCCCCGCGAGCCCGAGGTCTTCGGCCATCCGACGAGCCCGTGGTCTTCGAGGACCTCGCGGGCGATGAAGGCGACATCGACGATCTGTGCCCAGTCGACCCCGGGCATGGGGTCGAGATCGACGCGCAGCTCGTCGGGGTGGTCGAGGTCCTCGGCCCGAACGGGGTGAGGGTTGAGGTCGAGGCAGCCGAGGTTGACGACCCACGCCAGGCCCGCGGCATCCCGGATCACCGTCTCCTCGGCGGAGGTGCCGGAGGCGTAGTGGAGGGTTGCGGTGTCGATGAAGGCGGGGTGCTTGTCGGGCACACGCTTCTGGAAGAACGGCTCCTGGTCGAGGCCCTTCGAGAAGCGCTTGAGCACCATCGGTCGGCCTCCTGCTCCCCGCAGGGCGCCCTCGGCGACGTCGAGGTAGTAGCGCACGAGGTCGAGCTTCGTCAGGCCTGGGGTGGGGAAGACGACGCGGTCGGGACTCGTGACGCGCACCTCATGGCCGTCGATGTCGAGGATCTCGGGGGGAGTCTTCGCGGGGCTCATGGCGCGAGGCTAGCGCCGGGTGGCGCGTGCGCCGCACCCCTTGCGGAGCGTGGCGCGCGGGGCTCGCAGAGAACGTCGAGTGTCCAAAACACGCCGTTACGAACGACGCCGTTGCGGCGTGTCTTGGACACTCGACAGGCGGGCGGGCGGGCGAGCTAGCGAGCG
>NZ_JARHXC010000018.1:0-25501 GCF_029222405.1 Microbacterium sp. Kw_RZR3
ACCTCGGGGCGGGCAGGGACCTCGGGCCGGGCAGGGACCTCGGGCCGGGCAGGGACCTCGGGGCGGGCAGGGACCTCGGGCCGGGCAGAGGTCTCGGCGCGCCGCGCCGCCCAGCCGCGCAGGTCGAGCTGCATCACGATCGCGTCGACGTCGTCGGGCTGGTAGTACCGCGGGCGACGCCCCACCTCGACGAACCCCTCGGACGCGTACAACGTCTGCGCGACGGGGTTGTCGGCGCGGACCTCGAGGAACACGTCGTGCACTTCCCGACGCCCGGCCTCCTCGAGCAGGGCCGTGAGCAGCGCTCGCCCCCGCCCGCGACCGCGCGCGGCCTCGGAGATGGTGATGGTCTGGACGTCGGCATCCCGAGCCCCGCGCACTGCACGCAGCCCCGCGTACCCGATCACGCGGCCCGCTTCTTCGACGACGACGTACCAACCGTGGGGCGAGGCGAGCTCCTCGCGCATCATCGCCGCGCTCCAGGCGTCGGTCGGGAACGAGGCGTGCTCGAGCGCCATGATCGCGTCGAGGTCGTCGAGGGTGGCCGCGCGCGTCGTCATCCGCTCACCCGCTTCGGGGCGTGCGCGGCGACGACGTCGGGGCTGCGAAGGTAGAGCGGTTCGGGACCCGCGAGGGTGCGCCCGGCGTCGAGGGCTCGGGCTGCGGCGAGGGCGATCATCGCGGCCGACACGCTCGTCGCGTCGACGCGGGCCGCACCGAGCTCGGCCAGGCGGACATCGAGGTCGTCGCGCGGGCTGAGCGCGGCATCCGAGACGCGGACGGGTAGGCCGTCGTCGTCGATGCCGTCGTAGACGCTGTAGGCGAACTCCCGTCGGCGTGCGTCGGTCACGACCGCGAAGCGCGGCGTCTCGACGTCGATCAGCGCGTCGGCGAGCAGGATCCCCAGCGCGATGCCGTCGTGGCTGGGCACGGGCACGACCGGGACACCGCGTCCCAGCGCGTACACCCGCGCGGTCGCGATCCCGACCCGCAGTCCCGTGAAGGGGCCCGGTCCCATCCCGATCGCCACGTGCGTCGGGGCCGGGGCCGCGGACGTCGCGCGCCGCAACAGATCACCGATGACCTCCGCGTGACCGAGGGGATTCGCGCTCTGTTCGTCCGCGAGCACTTCACCGTCGCGCGTGATCGCCGCGACGGCGGTGCCGAGCGAGGTGTCGATGCCGAGGATCACCGTTCCAGGGTATCCGCCGCAGGTCGTGGCATCCGATCGGGCCCCGTGTTCCGAAGAAGGATCATGGATGCCACCGAGCTCGGCCTGCGTAGGCTCATCGTTCCCACCGCGGTGGGACCGATCGTCGTCCACGCGGGCCGAGCGTCGGGGAGCCCGGTCGCCACCGTGCTGCTGCACGGCGCAGCCGGATCGTGGCGGACGTGGATTCCGCTGATCGCGGCGTCGGACGAGATGCGGCGCCCCCTGTCGGACATCGTGGCGATCGATCTGCCCGGTTGGGGCGAGTCGGCCGGACCCGTTCCCGACGCGGGAGACATCGCCGTGGCCATGGCGGCCGTCGCGCGCGCACTCGGGTACCCGCGCTGGCGCGTGGTCGGGCACTCGCTCGGGGCGGTGGTCGCGCTGGATGTCGCCGCGCGCTTCCCCGCGGCGACGGTCGCCGTCGGCGTGGTCTCGCCGAGCGGACGGGGGGCGCGGATCGTGGCACGGCACCCGGTCCGCGGCATCCTGACCCTGCCCGGGCTCAGCGGCATGATCCTGGCGATGCGCGTGCTCCGCGGCCTCGGGCCCCTGTCGCGACCGCTGCTCTCCCTGCTGGCGCGAACGGGCCTGCTGCGCGTGCTGGCGCGGCCGCTGTTCCGGCATCCCACGCGCGTCAACCGTGCGGTGAGCGACGCCCTCGCGTCCGACATCCGCCCCGCCTCGTTCCTCGCCGCCGCTCGCGGGGCGCGCACTCACGACGACGCCGTCTGGAGACGTGTCGCGTGCCCGGTCCGCGTGGTGAGAGGGCGCCACGACGTGTTCGTCGCGGCGCGCGATGGTCAGCGATGGCGGCGGCTGATCCGCGATCTCGACGAGGTCGTCCTCGACGACAGCGGTCATTTCGCACACGTCGAGCAGCCGGTCCTCACGCTGATGGCGCTCCGCGAGGTCTGGGTCGCCGACCGTGTGCCGGCGCCGGTCAGGCGGTCGGCAACCGCAGCGTGACGACGGTCCCCGCGCCCTCGCGCGAGCGGAGCTCGACGTCCCCGCCGTGACGGTGGAGGATGGTCCGCACGAGCGAGAGGCCGATGCCCGAACCGGGCACATCACGGGCGTTCGCCGCGCGAGCGAGGTCGTCGAACACGACGGCCTGGGCGTCGGCCGGAACCCCGCGTCCCGTGTCGGCGACCTCGATGACGGCCCCACCCCCGTCCTCGCGCAGGCGGACCTCGATCGGGCCGGATGCCGAGAACTTCACTGCGTTGGCGAGGACGTTGTCGAGCGCCAGGGCGAGCAGGTCCGGGTCTCCCGGCAACACGGGAACCGGCCACGGCACCCGCTCGGCGATGACGCTGATGCGTCCGCGCGCCTCGGGGCGCTGCTGTTCGATCGCGTGCACCGCGTCGCGAGCGAGCGCCTCGAGGTCGACCGGCTCCGTCTCGAGCGGCCTCGTCTCGATCTCGGACAGTTTGCGGAGGTCTCCCACGAGCGCGGCGAGTCTCCGCGCCTGCGCATCAATCACCTCGACGTGGGCGGGAGCCGTGGCGGGATCGACTCCCGCCAGAGTCGCCCGGATCGCCGTGATCGGATTCTTCAGCTCGTGATCCAGCCGCGCGAGGAAGCGGCGGTGAGCGTCCCGCTCGTCATCGCGTCCGGCGCGATAGCCCTTGTCCCGCGCGAGGTCGCGCGCCGCTCTCGCCCGGCCGCGCCGCGCCGTGAGCGCCACGATCACCGCGGCGACGACCGTCAGGGCCACCCCGACGTACACCACGACGAGGGGCAGGGCTGTGCTCACCGTCAGCGCTCTGCGCTCCCCGGCGACGAACAGCACCAGCGCCGCGATCGCCGCGAGAGACACGGGCAGCGCAATCGCGAGCGCCGCCGTCCGCCGGCTCACGCGGCACCGACCGGGTGGACGAAGCGGTATCCCGCGCTCTGCACGGTCTCGATGTAGCGGGGCGCACCGGGGTCGTCCCCGAGCACGCGCCGCAGCTCCGCGATGCGGTGATCGATCGCGCGGGTCGAGGTGACGAAATCGAAGCCCCACAGCGCCGTCAAGAGCCGATCGCGCGTGTGCACCTCCCCGGGGTGCGCCATGAGGTAGTCCAGCAGCATCACGGCCTTGGGCGTCAGGGTCACCTCGGCGCCGTCGCGCCAGACGCGCCGCGCGGAACGGTCGAGCTCGAGGGCTCCCGCCCTCAGTCGCGGTGCCGCGCTCAACGGGCGCTCCCCCGGCACGCTGCGCCGCAGCACCGCCCGGACGCGCGAGAGCAGCTCCTGCGGGTCGAACGGTTTGTTGAGGTAGTCGTCGGCACCCTCGTCGAGGGCGGCGCTGCGCTCGTACGACTCGCCCACCTGGGTCAGCAGGATGATGGGCAACCACCGCCCCTCAGCACGCACGCGCCGGACGAACTCGCGCCCGTCGATGCGCGGCATGATGACGTCGCACACGGCGAGCGCGATATCTCCGGTAGGCAGCACATCGAGCGCCTCCTGCCCGTCCGCGGCGACCACGATGCGATAGCCGCTGCGTTCGAGGAAGGCGCCGAGGCCGGCGCGGATCGTCTCGTCGTCGTCGACGAGCAGGATGCCGGGACGTTCGTCGCTCACGACGACACCCACGTGGCGAACACGGGGACGCCGACCGCGACGGCGATTAAGAGCCCCACGCCGATGATCGTCGCGGCGAGCGCGAGGTAACCCAGCACGAGACCGACGATCGCGAGCGTCGCGCCGCGGTCGCCGGTGCGACGGATCTGTCCAAGGGCGATGTGCCCGAAGATCACGGGCAGGATGCCGAATCCGCACAGGCCCAGGACGAGGGCGGCGATCGCGAGACCGTTCGTCCGCGGCGCTGCCGGCGCCCACGCGGGGACCGGCGCGCTCATCGCTCGTCCCGCACGGAGGTCGTCGCCACGCCCGTGTCGTCGAGGCGCGGCGCGCTCCCCCGCCAGAGGATCGTGTTCACGTCACCGCTGACGACGAGATCGCCCACCTGCTGGGCGTACACGACGATGCCGTCGCCACTCACGGTGAGCGTCGAGACGTCGTCGAGCACGACCACCGTTGCGAATCCCGACACGGTCACGTCGTCGCACGCTCCCTCGACCCGGACGACCTTGCCGTCGTCGGCGATGACGAGACCGGGGGTGCAGGCGACGGTGGTGCCCGCGAGCGAGATCGCCTCGTCGCGGGTACGGAGGTTCGACGGCGCCTCGGGCGCGTCGGAGGCGGGCGGCGCGATCACCTCGGGCCGCGGATCGTCCGTGGCCATTTCGAGAGTCGAGGCGTCGGTGGGCGAGGCGACGGGGCCGGCGGCATCCTTGTCCGTGATGCTCACGGCGCAGCCGGTGAGAGCGGTCAGGGAGAGGCCCAGGGCCAGAGCGGATGCGGTGATTCTGTGCATGTCAGCCTCCGAAGGTGGGGACGAGGATCTCGACCCGGCGGTTGAGTTGGCGACCGGCGGGGTTGTCGGCCCCGTCGATCTCATTGGCGGCGACGGGGCGCGATTCTCCGTACCCTTCCGCCGTCCAGCTGGTGGGCGTCCCCCGCTGACGGAGCGCCTCGACGACGGCCTGCGCCCGACGCTCGGACAGCACCTGATTCTCGGCGTCGGTGCCGATGGCATCCGTGTGCCCGGAGACCGTGGCTGCGGGCACCTCGGCCCGCGTCAGCAGCGACGCGAGGGCGTCGAGCACGCCGGTCGCATCCGGCCGGATCTCCGCGGAGTCGAAGTCGAACAGCACCGCGTCCGAGAGGGTCAGGGTGGTGCCGCAACTCGCCACGGGGGCGAGAGCCGCGAGCGGTGGGAAGACCCCGAGCCGCGGCACGGGAGGAAGAGGTGCCACCGCCACCGGCCTGCCGTCGACCCGACCGGTGCCGTCGCCGAAGTTCTGGATCTCGATGGTGCCGTCGCGGTACGACCCGGACCCGTCACCGAAGTTCTGGATCTCGACCGCTCCGGCGCGGTAGGTCCCCGATCCGTCGCCGAAGTTCTGGATGCTCCCGTCGCCGCGGGTGCTGTTCCCCGAGCCGTCGCCGAAGATCCGCACCTCTCGGGCCGCATCGCGGTACGTGCCCGAGCCGTCCCCGAAGTTCTCGATCGCCACGTCACCCGAGGTGTACGACCCCGAGCCGTCGCCGAAGTTCTGGATCTCGACGCCGCCGATCGTCGTCGACCCCGACCCGTCACCGAAGTTGCGGACGGTGCCGTCGGGCCCGGTATAGCTACCCGAGCCGTCGCCGTACAGCACCGCCGTACCGGCTCCGGCGCTCACGCTCTGCCCGGCGTCGCATGGCGCGGAACCGACTGTCACGCCCGGCATCGAGACCAGTGACGACGATGCCTCGATCGTGAAGGCCGAGGCCGAGTCGTCCAGCAACGCCAGGTCGGGGAGGGTGAACAGCGGCACCGGAGGGAACTCGCCCACGTCGTACCCGGCGACCCGGGCGACGTCCGGCTCGCGCGTGGGCGTGGCGACCGCGGCCGACGGAGAGGAGGCGGAGACGGATGCCGCCGGCTCCGCGCTGCACCCGACGAGGCCGAGCAGGGCGAGAGCGGCGGAGACGCCGAGCGCCCGACGGGCCGAGAAGGAGCGGGGGGATCGACTCATGGCATCCACCGTATTCACCCGATGTCGCAGGCGTATCGCGGCGGTGTCGCTGTTTCGCGACAACCCTCGCGCCGCCGCATCACGGGCGACGAGAGATCGTCACCGTCCGAGGGGCATCCGCGTCGAAGTCGAGCGTGTGCGGCGCGATCTCACCGCAGGCGTTGTCGACGCCGCGCCCGCCCACCTCGCGGTCGATCTCGATCTCCCACCACGAGTCGGCGAGGTGCTCGGCGACGCCGCGCCCCCACTCCACGATCACCGCAGAGCCCGCGACGTCGATGTCGAGGTCGTCGAGCTCGACCGCGGCTCCCAGGCGGTACGCGTCGACGTGCACGAGCGGCGTCCCCCCGACCAGCGAGGGGTGCGTGCGCGCGATCACGAAGGTCGGGCTCTGGACGGGACCCCGGATGCCGAGCCCCTCGCCGATCCCCCGGGTCAGGGTCGTCTTCCCGGCGCCGAGCGGTCCGGTCAGCACGACGACATCGCCCGGCTCCAGCGCGCGACCGAGGGCGCGGCCGAGCTCCTCCATGTCGCCCGGACCGTCGATCCGCCGTTCCCCGAGCAGGTCGTCGGGCACGCTCATGCGCCGACCTCCCTGCGCGGCACCCGGGCGCCGATGCGCGTGACGATCTCGTAATCGATCGTGTCGGCGGCGTCGGCCCAGTCGCGAGCCGCCGGGACGCCCAGCGTCGGGTCGCCGAACAGCACGACCTCGTCGCCGACCGCGACGGGATGATCGCCGACGTCGACGACGAACTGGTCCATCGCGATGCGTCCGGCGACCGTGAAGCGGCGCCCTCCGATCACGACGGGACCTCGGTCCGAAGCCTGTCGGGGCACACCGTCCGCATACCCGAGGGGCACGAGCGCGAGGGTCGTGTCGCGCTCCGTGCGGTAGGCGTAGCCGTACGACACCCCTGTCCCCGCTGGAACGCGGCGAACGGCCGACACCGCTCCGCGCAGGGTCATGGCCGGGCGCAGGCCCAGATCCGCCGACGTGCGGTCGTGGAACGGCGAGATGCCGTAGATGCCGATGCCGATGCGCACGGCGTTCAGACGCGTCTGCGGGAGCGCGATGGCGGCGTGCGTCGCGGCGATGTGCCGGAGCGGCGGATGCAGACCCGCGGATGCCGCGAGAACGACGCCCTCCTCGAAGCGAGCGAGCGCGGCGAGATCGTCCGCCTCGCTCGTGTTCGACAGGTGCGAGAACAGCCCGACCACGCGCAGCCGTCCGATGCGCTCGAGGCGCGCAGCCTCGGCGAAAACGGTTCGCCAGTCGGCGGGCGCGACGCCGTTACGCGAGAGGCCCGTCTCGATCTTGAGGTGCACCGCCGCGGGGCGGTCGCCCTGAGCCGACTCGGCCGCACGCAGCAGCTGGTCGATGTCGGAGATCCCGAGCTCGATGTCGTGGCGCACCGCCTCGACGAAGGACGCCCCCGGCGCGTGCAGCCACGCGAACAACGGCGCGTGGATCCCGGACCGGCGCAGAGCGAGAGCCTCGTCGATGTCGGACACGCCGATCCGCGTCGCTCCTCCGCGCAGGGCCGCCGCCGCCGCGCGGTGCGCCCCGTGTCCATACCCCTCGGCTTTGACGACCGCGATGACATCGACCCCGGTGAGGCGTCGGAGGTGTCGGACGTTCTCCGCGATCGCGTCCACGTCGATGAGGGCTTCGCGGAGCACTCCCGGTGCCATTCTCATGCGGTGTCTCCTGGAGGGGTCTGCGTTGCGGCTTCGGCGATCACGTACGCGGTGGCGAGCCCCGCGTCGTGCGACATCGACAGGTGCAGCACCGTGATTCCGCGGGCCGCGATCGTGTCGGCGGTCTCACCGCTCAGGGCGAAGACGGGGCGACCCGAAGGCTCGGACGCGACCTCGATGTCGGTCCAGTACACGCCGTCCGAGCCACCGAGGGCCTTGATCAGCGCCTCCTTTGCGGCGTACCGGGCGGCAAGCGACCGTGGTTTGAGGACACGCTCCGCGGGCGCGAAGAGGCGGGGCAGCAGCCGCGGGGTCCGCGCCAGCTGCTCCTCGAAACGGGGCACGTCGACCAGGTCGACGCCGATTCCGACGATCATGCACTCTCCCCTCCTGGCAATCCTGTCCATTCTGCCCGGTCGCCGCGACGAGAAAGGGGCCGGATGCCACGGCATCCGGCCCCTCTCCGATCCGGCTTACTCGACCGTGACGGACTTCGCGAGGTTACGCGGCTGGTCCACGTCGAGGCCCTTGGCCTCGGCCAGGCCCATCGCGAAGATGTGCAGCGGCACGACGGCCAGCAGCGGCTCGAAGAGGGGAGCGGCGAGCGGGATGCGAAGGACCTCGTCGGCGGCGGGGAGAACGGCCACATCGCCCTCTTCCGCGATCGCGATCACGCGAGCGCCGCGAGCGCGGATCTCCTCGATGTTCGAGACGACCTTCTTGTGCATCTCACCCGACCCACGCGGCGAGGGCACGACGACGAACACGGGCTGCCCGGGCTCGATCAGGGCGATGGGGCCGTGCTTGAGCTCGCCGGCAGCGAAGCCCTCGGCGTGGATGTACGCCAGCTCCTTGAGCTTCAGCGCACCCTCGAGCGCGATGGGGTATCCGACGTTCCGCCCGAGGAAGAGGACCGAGCGGGTGTCGGCCATCCAGTGGGCGAGCTGCTCGATGCGCGCCTGCTCGGTCTCCAGCACGCGGGCGATCTTGCCCGGCACCGCCTCGAGCTCGGTGACGGCCTCGACGGCGACCATGGGGTCGATCGCCCCGCGAACCCGACCGACGTGCAGGGCCAGCAGGTACAGCGCGGTGATCTGCGCGACGAAGGCCTTGGTGGAGGCCACGGCGACCTCGGGGCCGGCGTGCGTGTAGACGATGGCATCCGACTCGCGCGGGATGGTGGCACCCTGCGTGTTGCAGATCGACAGGGTCTTCGCGCCGCGCGAGCGCGCGTACTTCACGGCCATGAGGGTGTCCATCGTCTCGCCGGACTGGCTGATCGAGACGACGAGGGTGCGCGGGGAGAGCACCGGATCGCGGTAGCGGAACTCGTGCGCGAGCTCGACGTCGACGGGAACACGCGTCCAGGTCTCGAGCGCGTACTTGCCGACCATGCCGGCGTACGCGGCGGTGCCGCAGGCGATGACGAGGATCCGGTCGATGTCGGCGAGGAACTCGTCCATACCCTCGAGCTCGGGGATCTCGACACGGCCCTCGTGGATACGACCGCGCAGCGTGTTGGCGACGGCCTCGGGCTCTTCCGAGACCTCCTTGGCCATGAACGACGACCAGCCGCCCTTCTCTGCCGCGGACGCGTCCCAGGTGACCTCGAACGCCTCGACCTCGACGGGAGCGCCCGAGAAGTCGGTGACCTCGACGCCGTCGGGGGTGATGGCGACGATCTCGTCCTGCCCGATCGCGAGGGCGTTGCGGGTGTGCTCGACGAAGGCGGCGACGTCGGAGCCGAGGAAGTTCTCGCCCTCGCCGAGGCCAATGACGAGCGGCGAGTTGCGCCGGGCGCCGACGACGAGACCCGGGTGGTCCTCGTGCATCGCGAGGAGCGTGTACGCCCCCTCGAGGCGCGACACGACGGAGCGGAACGCCTGCACCAGGTCCTTGGTCCGGGCGTACTCCCGGCCGATCATGACCGCGGCGACCTCGGTGTCGGTCTCGCTGCGAAACGCGAAGCCGTCGCCCACGAGCTCGCTCTTGAGCTCGGCGAAGTTCTCGATGATGCCGTTGTGGATGACGGCGAGCTTGTCATCGTCGGCCAGGTGCGGGTGCGCGTTTGCGTCCGTCGGGCCGCCGTGGGTGGCCCAGCGGGTGTGACCGATACCGGTCGTGCCATTCGGCATCGGCGAGGCTTCCAGGTCGTCGCGCAGCACGGCGAGCTTTCCCGCGCGCTTGCGCATGCCGAGGCCCCCGTCGCCGTCGATCACGGCGATGCCCGCGGAGTCGTAGCCCCGGTATTCCAGCCGCGACAGACCCGCGAGAAGGATGTCCTGGCTCTGCCGAGGACCCACGTAACCGATGATTCCGCACATAGCTTCCGAGTCTACGGGGCCGCGCCTGAACGAACTCCCGTCGGGCGGGAGGGGTCAGAGCTTGCGCAGCAGCACCGACTCGACCGTGTGGTCGGCACCCTTCTGCAGGACGAGCTTCGCGCGGTGCCGCGTGGGCAGGACGTTCTCCTCGAGGTTGGGGAGGTTGATCTCGCGCCAGAAACCGAGCGCCCGCTCGACCGCCTCTTCGTCGCTGATGTCCGCGAAGACGCGGAAGAACGATGACGGGTTCGTGAAGGCGTTGTCGCGCAGCGCCAGGAAGCGGTCGACGTACCAGCGCTCGATGTGGGCGGCATCGGCGTCGACGTAGATCGAGAAGTCGAACAGGTCGCTGACCGCGACCTCGTTCGGCGAGGGCGGCGGCTGCAGCACGTTGAGCCCCTCCACGATGACGACGTCCGGGCGGTGCACGGTGACGTGCGCATCGGGCATGATGTCGTACCGCACGTGGGAGTAGAACGGAGCGCGCGCCTCCTCGGCCCCCGACTTCACCTCGCTGAGGAACTCGACGAGAGCTCGCCGGTCGTAGGACTCCGGGAATCCCTTCCGGTCCATGAGGCCCCGCCGCTCGAGCTCGGCGTTCGGATAGAGGAAGCCGTCCGTGGTCACCAACTCGACCCGCGGGGTGTCGGGCCAGCGACTCATCAGCTCGCGCAGCAGGCGCGCGATGGTGGACTTGCCCACCGCCACCGATCCGGCGACCCCGATGACGAACGGTGTCGTGGCATCCGGTTCTCCCAGGAAGGCGCTCGTGTCGGCCCCCAGTCGCCGCGTGGCGCGCGCGTAGAGGCTCAGCAGGCGACTCAACGGCAGATAGACCTCGGCGACCTCGCGCTGGTCGAGCCGGTCGCCGATGCCGCGCAACTGCACCACCTCGGTCTCGGTGAGGGGCTGTTCGATCCCCCCGGCCATGCGGGCCCACTCGGCTCGATCGATCTGTCGATAGGGGCTCAGCGACGGTGCGGCGGCGGTCTCGGACACGCGGCAATGCTACTCGCGGGCCGATCGGTGCCTTCCCACTACGCTCGGACCGTGCGTCTCGGAGTCCTCGACATCGGCTCGAACACGGTCCACCTGCTCGTCGCCAACGCGCGAGCCGGGGGCCGTCCCACAGCCACCACGTCCCATCGCTCGGTACTGCGCCTCATGCGCTACCTGCAGCCCGACGGGTCGATCTCGCCCGAGGGAGTGAAGGGACTCGTGGATGCCGTCGCCGCGGCCCGCGCGACGGCTGAGGCCGAAGGGGTCGACGAGCTCCTCGCGACGGCGACGTCGGCGGTCCGCGAGGCGACCAACGGCGACGCCGTGATCGCGCGGATCGAGGAAGCCCTCGGCCAGCCGCTGCAGGTGCTCGGCGGCGAGACCGAGGCGCGCTTCACCTATCTCGCAGTGCGGCGCTGGTTCGGGTGGTCGGCGGGACAGATCCTGCTGTTCGACATCGGCGGCGGATCGCTCGAGATCGCCGGCGGTGCCGACGAGCTGCCCGATCTCGCGGAGTCGGTCCCGCTCGGCGCGGGACGCTCGACCGTGCAGTTCCTCCCCCACGATCCGCCCAGCGCCGACGAGATCGACGCGCTGCGCCAGCACGCCATGTCGGTCTTGGCACCGGTGGCCGAACGTTTCGCCGCGCTCCCCCGACCCGACCACGTGGTGGGGTCGTCGAAGGCGATCCGCTCTCTCGCGAAGCTCGCGGGGTACCCGGTGCCGGGCTGGTCGGGGATCGACCGCATGGTCCTGCCCCGCCGGCAGCTGAAGGACTGGATCCCGCGTCTCGCGCAGATTCCCGCCGACGCGCGCGAGGCACTGCCCGGCATCACCGCGGATCGGACGTTCCAGATCGTCGCCGCCGCGATCGTGGTCGAGCGCGCGATGAAGGCGATGGACGTCGAAGAGCTCGAGGCCTCACCCTGGGCTCTGCGCGAGGGCGTGCTCCTGCGCTACATCGAGTCGCTGGAGTACTGAACGACGAAGGCTCAGCGACCCCGATGAATCGAGGTCCCTGAGCCTGTCGAAGGGACCGGACGCGCGCGGAGGTTCTCGAACTCGTCGAGGGGACGAGCGCCTACAGCGCGAGGCGCTCCCGCACGACGTCGGCAAGCCGGTCGGCGTGGGCCCGAGCGACATCCTCCGACGCCGCCTCCACCATCACGCGAACGAGCGGCTCGGTCCCGGATGCGCGCAGCAGCACGCGGCCCGAGTCGCCGAGCTCCGCCGTCGACGCGGCGACCGCCGCTTGAACACCCTCGTCATCGACCCCGTCGCGATCGACGCCGCGGACGTTCACGAGCACCTGCGGGTACACCGTCATCAGCGACGCCAGTTCGGCGAGGGTCTTCCCCTGCCGCGCCATCTCGGCGACGACGTGCAGACCCGTCAGCAGTCCGTCGCCGGTCGTGGCGAAGTCGCTCATGATGACGTGCCCCGACTGCTCGCCGCCGAGGGAGTATCCGCCCTCGTTCATGGCCTCGAGCACGTAGCGGTCTCCGACGCCGGTCTGGAGGACCCGGATGCCATGGGCCTCCATCGCCCGGTGGAGACCGAGGTTGCTCATGACGGTTGCGACGAGCGTGTCGTCGACGAGCGTCCCACGCTCCTTCATCGCGACCGCGAGGATCGCCATGATCTGGTCGCCGTCGACGACGTTGCCCTGCGCGTCCACGGCGAGGCAGCGGTCGGCGTCCCCGTCGTGGGCGATGCCGACGTCGGCGCCGAGGCGCACGACGGTCTCGGCGAGCACGTCGAGGTGCGTCGAGCCGACGCCGTCGTTGATGTTCAGTCCGTCGGGGTCGGCGCCGATCACGGTGACCGTCGCGCCGGCGTCCTTGAACGTCTCGGGAGAGACACCGGCGGCTGCTCCGTGCGCGCAGTCGAGGACGACATGGATGCCGTCGAGCGGGTGCGGCAGCGAGCCCAGCAGGTGCAGCACATACCTGTCCTCGGCATCCGCGAAGCGACGGATACGGCCGACACCGGCGCCCGTGGGCTGCAGACGCTCCCCCTCGAGAGCGCGCTCGATGCGCTGCTCGACGATGTCGGGGAGCTTGGTGCCGCCACGGGCGAAGATCTTGATCCCGTTGTCGGGAGCGGGGTTGTGCGAGGCCGAGACCATCACGCCGAAGTCGGCGTCACGGTCGGCGATGAGGAACGCGGTAGCGGGGGTCGGGATGACGCCGGCGTCGAGGACGTCGACACCGGAGGAAGCCAGCCCTGCGGAGACCGCGGCTGCGAGGAACTCCCCCGAGACGCGAGGATCGCGCGCGACGACGGCCGTGAGGCGACGCCCCTCGGCCTTGCGCGCCTCCGCAGAACGGCCCTGGCCCAGGACGACGGCAGTCGCCTGGGCCAGGTGCAACGCGAGCTCGGCGGTGAGGAGGCCGTTGGCCAGCCCCCGCACCCCGTCCGTGCCAAAAAGAGGCATACGGAGTTTCGAACTCAGCGCTTGGAGTACTGAGGCGCCTTGCGGGCCTTCTTGAGACCGGCCTTCTTGCGCTCCTTGACGCGAGCGTCGCGCGAGAGGAAGCCGGCCTTCTTCAGGGTCGGGCGGTTGTTCTCGGCGTCGATCTCGTTGAGCGCACGGGCGATACCCAGGCGCAGTGCGCCGGCCTGGCCCGAGGGGCCGCCGCCGGAGATGCGCGCGATCACGTCGTACGAGCCCGCGAGCTCGAGCACCGTGAACGGGTCGTTGATCAGCTGCTGGTGCAGCTTGTTCGGGAAGTAGTCCTCGATCGTGCGGCCGTTGACCGTGATCGTGCCCGAGCCGGGAACCAGGCGCACGCGGGCGATGGCCTGCTTGCGGCGGCCGACGGCTGCGCCGGGGACCGAGAGCACGGGGCGCTCGGCGGCGACGACGGACTGCTCGGCCGGCGTCTCGGTGCTGTAGTTGCTGGAGTCGATGTTCGACACTGTTTCGTCCTTATCCGGCGGCGCTTACTGGGCGACCTGGTCGAAGGTGTATGCCGTGGGCTGCTGGGCACCGTGGGGGTGCTCCGCGCCGCGGTAGACCTTGAGCTTCTTGAGCTGCGCCGCGCCGAGGCTGTTCTTGGGCAGCATGCCGCGGATGGCCTTCTCGACCGCGCGGACAGGGTTCTTCTCGAGGAGTTCGTCGTAGGTGACGGACTTCAGACCGCCCGGGTAGCCCGAGTGGCGGTACGCCTTCTTGTTCTGGAGCTTCTGACCCGTGAGCGCCACCTTCTCGGCGTTGATCACGATGACGAAGTCGCCGGAGTCGATGTGGTTGGCGAAGGTCGGCTTGTGCTTGCCGCGGAGGAGGACCGCCGCGTGCGAGGCCAGGCGGCCGAGAACGACGTCGGTGGCGTCGATAACGACCCACTCGCGCGTGACCTCAGCGGCCTTGGGGGTGAAAGTGCGCGTCACAGTAGTGCTGCTTTCTTGATCGAACGGAGGAGTTCGTGAATCCCGCTCCGGTGGTCCGTTCCCGTGTCGACGACTCGGGGAACAGGGCCGGTGGAGGGCTCACGTTCGGGCAACCTGCTCGCAGAGAGGCAGGCACCAAACATCAAGACTACGTCATTCGGATGCCGAGACCAAACGCGGGCGATCCGTCACCCCCAGAGGGTCCCGACGGCGACGAGGACGACCCCGGTGGCGTTGAACACGATGTGCGTGGCGACCGCCCCCCACAGCCTGCCGGTACCGAGCACGAGCACGGCCGTGACGACCCCGACCAGCGCGAGAGCCCACACATCCGGAACGGACAGCGTCGCCGCGAGAAGGTGCGCGGAGACGAACAGCGCCGCGGATATCGCCGTCGCCGCGATCCCTCCGGCGACGCGCCCCGCCCACCGGCGGACAATCGTGTAGGCACACACGAGCACGACACCGCGGAAGAGGAGTTCTTCGAGCACGGGGGCGACGACGACAGCGGAGATCGCGTCGACGACGAAACCGTCGGGGAGGGCCCCATCGACGCTGGGGGTCGACGGCCACGGCAGCGGTCCGCTCTCGGCTTGCGCCAGGGCTCCCTGGACGAATCGCAGGGTGACCCCGAGGACCGCCCCGTACAGGACGTCGACGGCGCGGAAGGCGAGAAGACCGCGAGGGCGAGAGCGGCTCCACGCCCAGACCACGGGGACAGCGAGGCTGACCCAGATGACCGCCTGCGAGACGATCGCAGAGCTCGAAGCGGGCAGGACGGGTGCGAGAGCCCGCGCGACCAGGGCACCCGCACCCGCGGCGGCCGTCGCCCACCCCAGCAGCTCCAGCCCCCACGGCGCCGTCGTCGCCCCGCCCTCACGCCAGGCGCGGTGGGGACGACGACGTCGTCGTCGCATCGGGGCGCCGTCGAGGGATTCGGCATCGCGGGCGCTCATGATCGCCACCGTAGAGGCGTGATTCCGCGGCATCCCGGGAACGTCCGACACCGCCGGGGCGTCTCGCGTCGTGCCCGCCCACCGCGTCACCCGATGAAGGTGAGGGATTCACCTGCGCGGCCGGGCGCGCATCCGGCCGCGCAGGAGATCAGCGCTGCAGGAAGTCGATGAGCACGCGGTTGAACTCGTCGACGTGGCTGACATTGACGCCGTGCGGAGCACCGGCGACGACGTGCAGCTCGCTGCCCGCGATCGCGGCGTGCGTGCGCGCACCCGACCCTTCGAAGGGAACCGTCGCGTCACTGTCGCCGTGGATGACGAGCGTCGGGACGGTGACGTTAGGCAGGTCCTCGCGGAAGTCGGTTGTCGCGAACGCCTCCATCGCCTTCAGCGCCGCATGGTGGTCGGCCTGGTTCGCGAGCCGCTCCGCCTCGGCGCGGTCCGCCTCGGAGACGACGAGCGTGCCGTCGACCGAGAAGAAGTCGGTCGTGAACTGGTGGTAGAACGCCTTCTCGTCGTCCTTCAGGCCCTGCTTCATGCCGTCGGCGGTCTCGTCGTCGAGCGGACCCTCGGGGTTGTCGTCGGTCTTCGCGAGATACGGCGGCACCGCCGCGGCGAAGACGACGCTGCGCACGCGGTCGGCGCCGTGCCGCGTGAGGTAGCGGGCGACCTCGCCACCTCCCATCGAGAAACCGACGAGAGTCGCGTCGCGCAGATCCAGCGCGGCCAGAACCGCCTCGAGGTCGTCCGAGAAGGTGTCGTAGTCGTACCCCGTGCGGGGCTTGTCGCTGCGACCGAAGCCGCGGCGGTCGTAGGTGACGACGCGGTAGCCGGCCTCCTCGAGCGCCGGAACCTGGTGGGCCCAGGACTCCCCCGAGAGGGGCCAGCCGTGGATGAGGACGACGGGACGACCCGTGCCGCCGGTGTCGTCGACGTGGAGGTCGATGTCGGTCAAGAGTCCGTGGTGTGCAGTGATCTCGCTCATGCCGACCATCGTTCGACTCGAATCTGGACGGACGGGGACGGTTGACGTCATGCCGACGAGTTGATACCTCCGCGCATGAACACGAACGTCGTCCCGAGCGCAACGCCGGGCGTGCGCGGCGAGCCTGTCACTAGCCTCCCGGCATGACTTCTCTTCGTCTTCCGTTCGCGATCCTCACGGCCGCGCCTCTCGCCCTGGCACTGACGGGCTGCGCCCCCTCCACGACGGGCGCGGGCACCTCGGAGACGGTCGTCGCGGCCGTCGTGCGCGCGGAGTCGGACAGCGGCGGGCGCGCCGTCGATCTCGAGCGCGAGGACGACGGCTCGTGGGAGGTCCGCGTGGCCATGAGCGGGCGAGCCGAGGATCTGCGGATCAGCGCGGACGGAGGGCAGGTGCTCTCGCGGGGCGAGGCGGACACCCTCGACGCCGAGGATCGTGCCGCGCTCGAGAGGGCGGGGACGACGATGGCGGATGCCGTGCGGACCGCCGTCGCGGCCCACGGCGACGGCAGCGTCGAAGAGGTCGGGATCGAACGCGCCGAGGGCGGCTCGGTATGGCGGGTGTCCTTCGACACGGGTGCGGACGTCACCATCTCGCTCGCGGACGGGAGCGTCGTGCCGTCCGCCCCGTGACGAGTAGGTTAAGTTGTGCACAATTAAATTGTGTGCAACCCTTATCGCATGCCCGCTGTCGATGCCCTCGTCTGCTTCGCGCTTTACGCCGCGAACCGCACGACGACCCAGGCCTACCGGGCTCTGCTCGAGCCCTGGAACCTCACGTATCCGCAGTACATCGCGCTCGTGACCCTCTGGAACGACGGCGACCAGACCGTGAGCAGCCTGGGCGACGCGCTCCAGCTCGACTCGGGAACACTGTCGCCGATGCTCGCGCGCCTGCAGACCGCCGGGTACGTGACGCGAACGCGCGACGGCCGCGACGAGCGCGTGGTCACCGTCTCCCTCACCCCGAGAGGTCACGAGCTGCGCACCGAACTCGCGCACGTGCCGCGGTGCATCGCGCAGGGCTCGGGACTCCCCGACGCCGACAGCGCTCGAGACCTCATCGATGCACTGCACCAGCTGACGGCCGCGATGCGCGACCTGCGCGACCACCCGGAAGACGCCGTCGCCGCCGAACGCGCGACGCGCGACGCCTCCTGAACCGCCCGACACCCCGTCCCCAGAAAGGAACACACTCATGGACGTTCTCTACACCGCAGAAGCGCTGTCCACCGGTCAGGGCCGCCTCGGCCACGTCTCGGCCGGCGAGTACATCGACCTCGAGGTCGCACCGCCCAAGGAGCTCGGCGGATCCGGCCAGGGCACCAACCCCGAGCAGCTCTTTGCCGCGGGTTACGCGGCCTGCTTCCACAGCGCGCTGCACTCCGTCGCGCGCGCACAGAAGGTCACGATCGAGGACTCCTCGGTCGGCGGCCGCGTGCAGATCGGGCCCAACGGCCAGGGCGGCTACCAGCTCGCCGTCCTCCTCGAGGTCGTCCTCCCGGGCATCGAGCACGAGCTCGCCCAGCAGCTCGCCGACGCGGCACACCAGGTGTGCCCGTACTCCAACGCCACGCGCGGCAATATCGACGTCACCGTCACCGTCTCGGACGACTGATGACCACGGGCGGGGGCGCTCGTCACCAACGCCCCCGCCCTTCGCGTCGCCCGGCGGGCGTCGTAGGGTGTGAGTCGTGATCCGGGTCGTAGTCGTCGATGATGAAGCCCTCGTACGCTCCGGTTTCGAGTTGATCCTGGGCGCTGCGCCCGACATCCGGGTCGTCGCGGCCGTAGACGGAGACGTCGCCGTCGACACCATCCGCCGCGAACGCCCGGACGTCGTCCTCCTCGACATCCGAATGCCGGAACGCAGCGGCCTCGACATCCTGGGCGACCTGCGACACGACGCCCACCGCCCGGTCATCGGCATCCTGACGACCTTCGACACGGACGAGTACATCGCTCGCGCACTGTACGACGGTGCGGCGGGGTTCCTCGTCAAAGACACCGCGCCGGAGAACCTCGCGGCCATGGTGCGCACACTCGCCGCCGGCGGAGTGGTGCTGTCACCGCAGGTCTCGCGCACCCTGGTCGACGGCTACACCGGCGCACCCGACCACGACGCCGTGCGGCGGATCGCCCTCCTGACGGATCGCGAGCGCGACGTCCTGGCCTGCCTCCCCACGGGTGAATCCAACGCCGAGATCGGCCGAAGACTGCACCTCAGCGGCGCGACCGTGAAGGACCATGTCAGCGCGATCCTGTCGAAGCTGTCCGTGTCGACGCGGCTCGAAGCGGCTCTCATCTCGGAGCGGGCACGCCCCCGTCGGCGCCGCGCATGACGCGCTTCGTCCCGCGGGCCGTCGAACGACTCAGCGGAACGCGCGGCTTCGCCGTCGTCGTCGACCTCACGCTCGCCGCGGCGGCCTTCATCGACGTCGCCGTCTCGATTCCCTCGTGGTCGACGATCGAGACCGCTCTCGCTCTCGTCGCGGTGGCGGGGCTCCTCGTGCGCCGCCGCCTGCCCTGGGTGTCGTTCGCACTCGTGCTTCCCGGCCTCGTCGTGGATTCCATGACGATCGCCGCCCCGATCGCGCTGTACTCGGTCGCGGTGCGGACCCGTCGCATCCCTCTCCTGGTCGCTGCGGGAGCGGTGACCTTCGGCTGCTTCCTCCTGCCCGACTGGCAGCTGCCCGAGATGGACTTCCTCGCGCCCGCCTTGCTCTACGCCCTGATGTACGCCGCGACGCCCATCGCCCTCGGCGCCCTCGTCCGCACGCACCGCGAACTCTCCGACCGTGTCGCAGAGTTGTCGCTCGCGCGCGAGGCGGGGCGCGAGAGAGAGAGGGAGGACGTCCTCCGGCGCGAGCGCGTCCGCATCTCACGCGAGATGCACGACGTCGTCTCTCATCAGGTCAGCCTCGTCGCCGTCCAGGCCGGGGCCCTCCAGGTCTCGTCTCCCGATCCCGAGTCGCGACGGATCGCCGGGGTCATCCGCTCCCTCGCGGTCCGGACGCTCGATGAGCTCCGCCAGATGGTGGGGGTCCTGCGCGCCGACGGAGCGCGCACCGACTCCGCCGAACCGCAGCCCACGGTCGACGACCTCCCCCGACTCGTGCGAGAGAGCGGCCTCGAGGCGGAGCTGGATATCTCTCTCCCCGCCGATCTCGCTCCTCCCCTCCAACGCGCGGTCTACCGCACCGTCCAGGAAGGCCTGACGAACGCCCGCAAGCACGCGCCCGGGGCGCGCGTCCAGGTCACCGCGACCGCGGACACCGCCGCGATCGACGTCGTCATCGAGAACGACGCCGCGACCGAGCACGGTATCCACCTGCCCTCGAGCGGGACGGGCCTGCTCGGTCTTCGCGAGCGCGCCGAGCTGCTCGGCGGCCACCTCGACGCCGCGGCGCGCAGCGGCGGAGGCTATCGACTGCGCGTCACGATCCCCCGGCGTGACAGCGAGCACTGACACCGCTGCCGCCACCGACCACGGCCGGGGCCCTCAGCTCACGCGCAGCTCGGACTCGCCCTTCGGGTACGAGCGGCGCAACCACGCCCCGAACCCCGGCTGCGAGAGGCATGCCGAGGCATCGGCGCAGGTCACGACGGGGTCGTCCGCGGCGTACGTCTCGTAGATCCGCACCTTCGTGTCGAGCACCGCACCGTCGACGTTGGCGGGCTCGTCCTGCGAGGGGTACCCGATGTAATAGGACATCGCCTCCGGTCCGATGCCCGCCTGCGGCGCGAGGGCTCGCACGAGCGAACCCACCGCCGAGTGATCGGGGTGATCGCCGCGCGCGAAAGCGCTCTCGTGAGGGATGTTCGTGGTCACGTGGGTCGGCTGCGCCGCAGCCAGGAGCTCGACGATCGTCGCCGATAGGCGCGCGCGGTCGTAGACGGTCGAGCCGTCCACCGATGTCAGCGTCGCCGCGGAACCGTTGATGAGCCGCGTCAGGCACACGTTGCCCGTCGCGACGAAGCCCTCGGCATCCAGACCTCCATCCGGCAGCCGCATCATCGTGAGTGAGAGGCGCGGCTCGTCCGAGGGGGTGAACCGTATGACCTGTGCGCCCGAGAGCAGCGTGAGCTTCTCCTCCTGCCACGGCGCGGTGCTGCCGCGCATCTCGTCGTACGCGGCGCGGATACCGGCCTCCCGCTGTTCCGCGTACTCGAGGCCCTTGCCCGCGTCACCCGCCGTGACGAACACGGCACGAACGGTACGCCCCGAGGCGATCTCCTCCGACAGCGCCGGGTTGGCGAAGATGATGTCGTCGTCCGCGTGGGCCCAGATCGCCATCGCGGTGTCGGTGCCGGCAGCCTGCGCGGCCGGAGAGGGCGGCAACGGGGAGGGGAGGGATGCCGGCAGGATCGGCGCGAGCGAGACCCAGGTGCCGACAGGGCCGGAACTCCGTCGGACGTTGCGGTAGACCAGCGCACCCGCCCCGAGTCCGACGACCGCGAGCCCACCGATGAGCAGTCCGCGCCGGGTCAACCGGGCGCGGCGCGCGCGATCGACAGCGGAATCGTCGGGTGCCGTGTCGGGCGAGGGATCGTCGTCAGTGCGCACGGCGGTTCCGTCCTCTTCTCCTGCACCGCGCCGGTCGGGCCGCGTGGCCCCCGGTTCGGTTCTTCGTCTTCCGTCTCGACGCTATCGCGGCGACCCCGGGTATCCCTGTCAGCGCCCGAGAGTTCCCCCGCTCGGCGGGGTTGAGCACCTACGGCAATTCATCCGGTCCATCGATAACGCTCAGCCGAAACCGAGGGAGCGCGGCCACACTCGCCCCATGCAGACGTCCTCACCGCCGCGGTCGCTGTCGCCCGCTGCTCTGCGCGTACGCGCCGTCCTCTGGGAGTGGGACCCGATCGGGGTCCGCGACATCGGCGACGGGTGGCCCGACGACGAGTACGACGACCTCATCGTGCCGATCCTCGAGGCCCTGGCATCCAAGCCCACCGCCGACGAGCTCGCGGCCGACCTGCGTTCGGTGGTCAAAATCGACTACGGCCTGCCCACGCCGGACGGATGCCACGAGGTCGCGGTGTCTCTGCTCCGCCTCCAGGACTGAGCCGTACCGGCCGGCTCAGGGCATCTGCAGTTCGGCCTCGGTCTTGGGGTAGGACCGCCGGAGCCACTCGCCGAACTTTCGCGTCTTGAGACACCCATCGCGGTCGGCGCAACGGATGACGTCGTCCTGTTGGGTGTAGACCCGGTAGATCTCCACCTTGGTGTCGAGGGCCGCCCCCTCGATGTTGCGGGGCAGATTCTCGGACGGATAACCCACGAAGTAGCGCAGCCCCGGGCCGGCGTCCGCGGTCGGTCCGATCGCGTCACGCACGAGTGTGCCGACGACCGAGTGGTCAGGATGATCGCCGGGCGCGAACGCGCTCCCCCGCGGAATGTGGGTCAGCGTCTGGGAGGGGTGGAACGCCTCGGCGAGCTCCGCGAGACTCGCGGTGAGCTGAGCGCTGCTCAGCGCGGGGCCGCCGTCGATGGGAGCGAGCGAGGCGATCGACCCGTCAAGCAGTTTGCTCAGCGTCGCGTACCCGGTCGCCGCGAACCCTCCGTCGGTGATGTTGCCGTCGGGAAGACGGACGAAGAGGACGGACACACGGGGGTCCCCCTGCGGCGTCAGACGATCGACGCGCATTCCCGCGTTCAGGGTGATCTCGGTCTCGTCCCAGAGCCCCTCTTCTCCTCGCATCACGTTGTAGGCGCGCAGGATGCCGAGCTCTCGCGATCGGGTGTAATCCATGCCACGGCCGGCGTCGCCCGCGGTGACGAAGACCGTGCGGACGCAGTCGCCCGCCGCGATCGCCTCGGAGATCGTCGGGTTGGCGAAGATGATGTCGTCATCCGGGTGCGCCCAGATCGTGAGAAGGGTGTCCTCACCGACACAGGGCTGGGCGACCGGCGACGTCGGGGTCGGGGTCGGGGTAGGGGGCGGGGTCGGAGTCGGGGTCGGAGAATCAGTCGGGCGCGGCGACTCGGCCCGAGAGGAGGGCGTCGAGACCGCCGCGGGGGCGGGAGATGCGAAGCGATCGAGCACGATCGGCACGGCGATGGCGGCCGCCGCGACGGCGACGACCGCGGCGACCGCGACGAGGAGGGCGGCGCGGCGGCGTCTTCTCGCGCGAGCGGAGCGCGTCTGCGTGCGCGTCATCGATGGTCCTTTCGGCCGCGGCGCATCGGTCGAGGGCCGGCGATCATCCGTCGCCCGAGTGTAACGACACCGCTTCCCGGCGCCGCGGGACGCCTCCCGCACGGGCGGAAAGTGACCGGATCGCGCGTGTCCCCGAAACATCGCATTCACCCGAGGGTGATTCACTGGGTGAGATCCGCCTGTTATCGTTCAGCGGGGAGAAAGTGAATTTTCAGGCACCCTGGGGGAAAGGCCTAAGCACTGTGACGTCTGACCTGAGAGTCGACGCGACATCGGCGTCGCAGGACAGCTACGGCGGCATCGCCGACGCCGATGAGCAGATCCCTGTTGCCCCGGCGCCGACGACCGTGGCCGCACACCCGCGAGATCGCTGGCGCCTGCGCTATCGCCGCAATCTCTTCCTCACCGACCTCGCCGCGCTGGTCTGGGTCGTCTACGGAACCCAGCTGATCTGGTTCGGTACCGGCAACGTCGCCGTCGCCGCCAACAAGGACGGTCGCATCACCGACCTGTCGTACTGGATCTTCTCCGCGATCCTGATCGTCGCCTGGATGTGGGCGTTGTCGTTCGTCGACTCGCGCAGCGACCGCGTCATCGGCACCGGCTCCCAGGAATACGTGCGGATCATCGACTCGAGCTTCCGTGTGTTCGGCGCCGTCGCGATCCTCGCCTTCCTGACGCAGATCGACGTCGCTCGCGGTTACCTGCTCATCTCGCTCCCCGCCGGGATCGCCGTCCTCATCTTCACGCGGTGGCTCTGGCGCCAGTGGCTCATCGTGCAGCGGTCGCAGGGCAAGTACTCCGCCAACGTGCTCCTGGTCGGATCGTTGACGTCCGTCACCCAGCTGGCGCGCGAGTTCGCGCGCACCCCGAGTGCCGGTTACCGCGTCGTCGGGGCGTGCGTGCCCAACGGGAAGATCGCCGACGTGATCCCCGGGACGACCATCCCCGTCATGGGTCACGTCGGTGACATCGGACGGGCTCTGTCCGTCACGGGCGCCGATACCGTCGCCGTCACGAGCGCCGACGAGCTCCCCGCCGACAAGGTGAAGCAGATCTCGTGGAGTCTGGAAGCCGGGCGTCAGCACCTCGTGCTGGCCCCCAGCATCATCGACATCGCCGGTCCGCGCCTGCACACCCGACCGGTCGCGGGTCTCCCCCTCATCCACGTGGAGACCCCGCGCTTCTCGCGCGGGCAGGTGTTCCTCAAGCGGACCGTCGACCTGGTCGCGAGCGTGACGGGCGTCATCCTGCTCAGCCCGGTCCTCGCCTTCCTCGCCATTGCCGTGCGCCTCTCCAGCACAGGGCCGGTGTTCTTCCGCCAGACGCGCGTCGGGTATCACGGCAACGAGTTCACGATGATCAAGTTCCGCTCGATGGTCGTCAACGCCGAGGACCTTCTGCACGATCTCGCCGCGCAACAACGCGACTCCGGCAACGAGGTCCTGTTCAAGATGAAGAACGACCCCCGCGTGACGCCGATCGGCCGGGTGATGCGCAAGTTCAGCCTCGATGAGCTGCCCCAGCTGTTCAACGTGATCGGCGGCTCGATGTCGCTGGTGGGCCCCCGACCGCCGCTGCCGTCCGAGGTGGCCCAGTACGCGGACCACGTACACCGTCGCTTCCTTGCGAAGCCCGGGATCACCGGGCTCTGGCAGGTCAGCGGCCGCTCGTCGCTCTCCTGGGAAGAGTCCGTCCGTCTCGACCTGTCGTACGTTGAGAACTGGACGCTCCTCGGCGACTTCGTCATTCTCGGCAAGACCGCTCGCGCCGCCCTGGCGCCGGGCGATACCGCCGCGTGAAATCCCCGCGTGTCCGCGGGTCCGCGACAGGATGCCTCCGCGTCGCGTCGATAAGAATCTGAAAGGCTTTCATCGTGCGTTTGTCTGTAGTGGGGTGCGGTTACCTGGGTGCGGTGCACGCGGCGGCGATGGCATCCATCGGCCATGAGGTCGTGGGCATCGATGTCGACGAGCGCAAGATCGCCGCTCTGAGCAAGGGCGAGGCGCCCTTCTTCGAGCCCGGGCTGCAAGAGATCCTGACCGAAGGCATCGCGTCGGGCCGACTCTCCTTCACGACGGACATGTCCGCCGCGCAGGGGGCCAAGGTGCACTTCATCGGCGTGGGCACTCCGCAGCAGGCGGGTGGGTACGCGGCCGACCTCACCTACGTGAACGCCGCGGTCGACGGACTGCTTCCCTACCTGTCCGAGGGCGATCTCGTGGCCGGAAAGTCGACCGTGCCGGTCGGCACCGCTGCGACGCTCGCCCCGCGGGTGACCGAGACGGGCGCGACCCTGGTGTGGAACCCGGAGTTCCTCCGGGAGGGATGGGCCGTTCAGGACACGATCGACCCCGACCGCCTGGTGGCCGGCGTCCCGTTCTCAGAGGGCGTCGCGACCGCGGAGGGCGAGCGAGCCGCGCAGATCCTCCGCGAGGTCTATCACCCCTCGATCGCGAAGGGCACGCCGTTCATCGTCACGGACTACGCCACCGCCGAGCTCGTGAAGGTCTCCGCCAACGCCTTCCTGGCGACGAAGATCAGCTTCATCAACGCCATCGCCGAGATCGCCGAGGTGACCGGTGCCGACGTGACGACCCTTGCCGACGCGATCGGGCACGACGCCCGTATTGGCCGCCGCTTCCTCGGGGCCGGCATCGGTTTCGGTGGCGGCTGCCTGCCGAAGGACATCCGTGCTTTCTCGGCGCGCGCCGAAGAACTCGGCCGCGGCGAGTCCGTCGCCTTCCTGCGCGAGATCGACGCCATCAACCTGCGTCGACGCGACCGTGCGGTCGAACTGACGAGCGAGGCACTGGGCGGCTCGGTCTACCAGAAGAAGGTCACCGTGCTCGGCGCCGCGTTCAAGCCGCACAGCGACGACATCCGGGACTCCCCCGCCCTCGACGTCGCGGTTCGCCTGCACGGTCTGGGCGCCGATGTCACTCTGACCGACCCCGCGGCCATCGAGAACGCGCAGCGCATCCACCCGCAGCTGACCTACGTGCACGACCGCGACGCGGCACTTCAGGACGCGGATGCCGTCATCGTCGTCACCGAATGGGACGAGTACCGTCACCAGCTCGATCCGGCGCACGCGGCCACGCTCACGCGGGGACACATCGTGATCGACGGTCGCAACTGCCTCGACGCGTCCGCCTGGCGGGCTGCGGGCTGGACGTACCACGGCATGGGTCGC
>NZ_JARHXC010000190.1:0-18345 GCF_029222405.1 Microbacterium sp. Kw_RZR3
GACGGTCACTGGACCGCCGTCGCCCACTTCTGTCCGAGCAGCGTGCCGGCCGCCGTCGACTGCGCCTCGGTGGGGACGACCGTGTCGCTCGGTGCGGCCGGCAGGGCGGCGGCGAGGGCGGCGTCGATCGTGCCGGCGGTGGTCATGGCATCCATCCGCGCCGGACGTGCGCCGCCCTTGAGCCAGAGGTTCTGCACCTCGTCGCTGTAGAGGAACTCCTGCCAGAGGCGGGCGGCCGCGGGGTGCGGGGCGTCCTTGTTGATGGCCTGGTTGTAGTAGCCGGCGTAGCCGGTACCGGGGAGGACGACCGTCTTCCACGTGGGGACCGCCGAGGCCTGTGCCGCGTTGAGGTAGTCCCAGTCGAAGACGACCGGCGTCTCACCGCTGGCGATCGTGGCATCCGTCGGGTCGACCTTGAGGAAGTTGCCCGCCGCGTTCAGCTTCCCGAAGAAGTCGACGCCCGGGGTGAAGTCGTCGAGCGTGCCGCCGTTCTGCACGGTGGCCAGGCCGACCGCGGCGAAGGCCGAGCCCGCCTGGGTCGGGTCGCCGTTGATGGCCACCGCGCCCTTGTACGCGGGCTTGAGCAGGTCGCTCAGCGAGGTCGGCGCGGGGAAGCGGGCCGAGTCGTAGCCGATCGACATGTACCCGCCGTAGTCGCCGACGAACAGGCCCGAGGGCTCTTTGATCGCGTCGGGAATCTCGTCGAAGGTCGAGACCTTGTAGGCGGCGAAGCGGTCGGTGTTCTGCAGGGCGACAGCGAGACCGAGGTCGAACACGTCGGGCGCGGTGTCGAGGCCCTCGTTGGCCTTGGCCGCCTGGATCTCTTCGGCGCTCGAGGCGTCGGGCGACTGCTCGTTGATCGTGATCTCGGGGTAGCGCTGGGCGAACAGGTCGAGCACTTCGCCGTAGTTCGCCCACGTGCGCGGGAGTGCGATGACGTTGAGCTGGCCCTCGGCCTTCGCCGCCACCTCGAGGTCGGCCATCGTGCCGAAGTCGCTGAGGCTCGTGGCCGTCTTCGCGTCGGTGGTGGAACCTGCGGCGGCGTCTCCGGACGCGCCCGCGCAGCCCGCGAGAGAGATCGCGGCGACGGCCGCCAGGGCGAGGGCCGCGAGGGGCCGACGGGGGTTCTTCAGGAGTGACATTCGGGTTTCCTCTCGTGTCTCCCGGGCACCTCGGCGGCGGGGGCCGTCGAAGGCGAGACGGAGGAAATGTACGGACACGCCGTGACACGACGGCGCGCGCCGGGTGAACCGGGATCGTCCGAAGCGGGAACGAACGGGAATCGAGGCGTGAGCGGACGCCGCGTGTCACACCCGAGCGCCGCGCCCGCCCGCTCCTGTCCGACGGGGATCGGTCCCGCTCACGCGCGACCGCCTCACCGCGACGAGGAGGGCTCCCGCGAGGAGCGCTGCGGCGCCCCCGACGGCGAGGCCCGGGCTCGACGGCATCCCCGATTCGGCCAGGCGTGCGGGGGCCGCGCCCGAGCCCGAGGGGGTCGGGACGGGTGCGGGGGAGGTCCCCGCGAGGGAGAAGCTCGGCGTCGCCGCGATCGGGACCGGCCAGCGGGCGTCCTCGAGGTACGTCGCCAGGAAGGGGGCCGGTTGCCCCTCGGTCGGCACGTCGTCGGCCGTCGACTGCAGCGGGAGCGTGACTTCGCCGCTCTCGATCGTGACGGTCTGCTCGCTTGGCGAGGGGCGCCAGGCGAGGGAATCGGTCGTTCCGACCGTGACCAGGAGCGCGTGCCCGGGCGCGAGCGTCCATTCGACGTTGCGCAGGTGCAGGCGGGTCGTCCCCGACGCGTCCAGCGGGGCCGCTTCTTCGACGATGAGCGTCGGCACACCGTCGGGCTCGACGTCCCACAGTCGCGCGTGCACGATGCCCGCCCCCTGGGTGCGCAGGTTCAGGGACGCCCTGCCGCTGAGCCGCGTCGGCTCGTCGACGGGGTCGGAGAGCGTCTGCGAGGCCCCGATGGTCTGCGCGTCGCGCGGTGCGGTGCCGAAGAACGACCCGTCGCCCTCGTCGCCGGCGGGGAGGGCATCGGCGCCGCGGCCGGTGTCGACATAGGAGCCGGGCGCGAGAGGAGCGGTGCGTTCGCGCGTGACGCCGGGCCACGATGACTGGAGGCGCCAGTGCCCCTCGTTGTCCTGCAGCGCCCAGGCGGGGTCGGGGGCCGGCGCCCCGAGCAGATGAGCGTCGAAGAACGCCCGAACCTCGTCGACCCATCCGGCGCGGCCCATCTTCAGACGGCCCTCGTCGTCGACGTCGTTGCCGGAGTAATGGTCCCACGGCCCCGCCCACCCGCTCACCGGACCGGCGACGGCATCCAGGAACTCCGCCATGCCCTCCGGGCGGGTATTCCTCTCGGTCCACCCTTGCGTGAGGAACAGCGGGATCGTCGAACCCTCGGCGCGCTGCGCGGTGTTGCGCGCGGTCCAGAAAGGCGACGAGGGATCGGATTCCAGGGTGTCGGCCAGGATGCCGGCGGCGCATTCGGGGTGGGTCTGCTCGTACGCGGCGTTCGTCCGGTAGCGCTCGGTGTCGGGCGGGATCACGACGCCGTCCACAGTCCCGGAGTGATCGATGCCGGGCAGGGCCGCGATGCGGTTGTACGCCTCGATTGTCGTGCGGTTGTTCTCGGCGGGGATGCCGTTCTCGTAGAGGTAGTCGTACAGGTCCCACGACGGCTCCTGCGCGACGACCGCCGCGAGGCCCGCGGGACGGTCGGCGAGGCCCATGAGGCCCGTCACGGCGTCGTACGACTTCCCGTACATCCCGACGCGACCCGTCGACCACGGGGCGGATGCCGCCCACTCCACGAACGCGCGCACGTCGGCCTGCTCGCCCGGACCGCTGAAGTCGTAACAGCCGGAGCTCCCGCCGAAGCCGCGCAGGTCTCCGAACACGACGGTGTAGCCGGCGGCGAACAGGCCGCCGTCGTCGATGAAGGCGCGGTGGCGCATCGAGGGACCGGTGAATGACTTGCCCTCGTCGGCCTGCTGTCCCGCGTGCGAGAGGTAGGGGCCGCTGATGAGGATCACCGGAGTGCGGGCATCCGCCGGCAGACCCGCCGGGCGAAGGACGTCGGCGTGCAGCTCGACCGGGTCGCCGTTGCGATTCGCGACGGAGGACGGCAGGTAGTGCTCGGTCCACACGGCGCCCTCGGGAACCGAGGGGTTCTGCGCGTGCGTGACGCCCCGCGAGACGTCGGGGTCGGCGTCGATGTCCGCGTCAGGGGTGGGGGCAGCGTCGTCCGCGGGGGTGGCCTCCGCGGAGGGGGCGGCGGGCGCCGACGCGGCGCCGCTCGCGTCGGAGGCGACGGCGGGAGTCGCGCCGATGAGGGTCAGGACGACGGTCAGCACCAGGGCGCTCGTCGTTGTGCGTCCGTGCATTCCGTCTCCCCTTCGCGGTGCGCGTCGATCGCACCCTACCGCGCGGGGCGTGCCCCTCTGACGGGGCGCGGGTGCCACCGTGCCAGCGTCAGCGCGAAGAGCGCGCGGTGCGTCCCCGGACGATGCCGACGAAGGCCTCGACATCGGCCGTCGTCCGCTCGCGAAGCCACGCGAGCGCGACCGTCGACACCGGTCCGTCACGCAGCACCCGGTACTCGACGTCGCGGCGCTGGTGGGCGCGCGCGAGCGACATCGGCACGACCACGACGCCGACGCCCGCGGCGACGGTCGCGATGGCTTCGCCGGTGTCGGACGGTGGCGCGAACGTCGGGGGGACGGCATCCGGAATCCGCGCGGCGAGCACGTCATCGGCGGGGACGATCACGACTTCGCCGGCGAGATCCGCGGTGTCGAGCTCGTCGCCGGCCGTCAGGTGAGAGTCGACCGACATCACGACGACGGGCTGTTCCTCGTAGAGCGGGATGAGGTGGAGGTCATCGGATGCCGTGACGGGGAGCCGCACGAGAGCGGCGTCGACCTCGTCGAGGTGCGACCGTTGCCCGGCGACGTCGATCTCCCGGAGCTCGAGGGTGACGTGCGGCATGCGCTCACGCCACAGGCCGATCCACTTCCCCGGGGTCGCACCCGGGACCGCGCCGAGCACGAAGGTGCGCGGGGGTTCCGGAGGAGCGGGGGCGGGGCGCGGTGCCTTCCCTCTCGCGGGGCGCTTCGGCGTGGAGGGCCGTGCCGCTCCGCCCTTGCGGGCACCGCCGGTGGGACCACGTCCCCGGGACCCGCTGCCGCTCGCCATGGTTCCAGGCTATCCGCGCGAGTAACGTGGAACGCATGATCGGCATCCTGGCGCTCGTGTTCGCCGGCCTCGCGGCCCTGCTGCACGTCTACATCTTCGTGCTCGAGAGTGTCCGCTGGTCGCAGCCGAAGACGTGGAAGGTCTTCGGGATCGCCGATCAGAAGACGGCGGATGCCACGAAGCCGATGGCCTACAACCAGGGCTTCTACAACCTCTTCCTCGCGATCGGCGCCATCATCGGCATCCTGTTCTGGATCGTCAACGGCGTGGGCGACGTGGCCGGACGCACGCTGCTGATCTTCTCGCTCGGCTCCATGCTGGGTGCGGCGCTCGTGCTCGTGACCTCGGGCAGCAAGTACCTGCGCCCCGCGACGATTCAGGGCACCCTGCCGCTCATCGGTCTCGTGCTCGCGATCTTCGCCTGACGGGTCCGCTGCTCAAGAGACGAAAACCCGCACGCTCCGAGGAGTCGTGCGGGTCGTGAGGCCACGGGACGGCTGTCGCGGCGGCCGGATCACGCGGCCAGGCGGAGTCCCCGCTGGTCGGTCGCGACCGCTTCGCCGTCGTTGATGATCTCGTCGTCGCCGATGAGCGAGCCCGTCGCGACGCGGGCGTTGTGGCCCACCTGCGTGCGAACGCCGATGTGAGCGCCCGCGCCGATGACCGCGCCGGCGCAGATGTGCGCGTGCGGCTCGATGCGAGCCTCGGGTCCGATGACGGCGTCGGATTCGATCCACGCCCCTCGGCCGACACGAACACCCGCGGCGATCTGCACACCGGGTTCGACGTAGGCGCCGTTCTCGACCAGCGCCGACGGGTGGACCTTCGCGCCGTGCGCGACGAGTCCGCGACCGTTGACGTGCTTGCGGTAGCGCAGCGTCTCGCCGTGGTCGTTTTCGATGTCGATGTAGTTCTTACCCACGATCCCCTCCGGTCGACTCTCGGATTCAGCCGACATGTATGACAACGGGTGGGGAATGCCCTTCATTCCCTCGAATGGTTCTTCGTCGCCCGTGCCGCCATCGGTTTGCTCGACGTCGAGAGAAGTGCGGCGAGGACTCTCGACGATGTTTCGTCCTCCTGTTCTCGCACGTCGACGGCGGTGAGCCTGCCGGGTTGACAGACGGGCGCGAAGGGGAGGCTGATCCGGGGTGCTGCTCGACCCTCACGCCGGCTGGCAGGTAGGGCACCAGTAGACGTTGCGCTCGCTCGTTGCCGAGGCTCCGAGCGAGGTCGCGCGGATCGATGTGCCGCAACGCCGACAGGGCGCGCCCTCACGTCCGTAGACCCAGAACCGACGGCCCGGGCGGGTGTCGCCGGTGAACGTCCGTTCGGGGCGCGGGAGGTTGGCGCGGATCATGCGCTCGCCGAGCGCGATCGTCGCCTGCACGTCGATCTCGGTGGCCGGGGTGGTCGGCGCGATGCCGCGCACGAAGAGCAGCTCGTTCGCGTAGACGTTGCCGAAACCGGCGACGTTTCGCTGATCGAGCAGTGCGACGTGCGCTTCCCGCGGGTCGGCCGCGACCCGGCGCACCGCCTCGGCTTCATCCCAGTCGTCGGCGAGGAGGTCGGGACCGAGGTGCCCGATGACGGTGTGCTCGTCGACGGTGCGCAGCACCTCGACCATCGCGAGGTCGAAGCCGACGGCATCGGCTCCCGCGACCCCGACGATCGCGCGGGCTTTGAAAGCGGGGCGGCGCCAGCGCTCGCCCGGCCGGTACACGTCCCACCGGCCCTCCATCTTGAGGTGCGAGTGCAGCGTGTATCCGCCGATGCGGTGCAGCAGGTGTTTGCCGCGCGCGGCGACCTCGTGCACGGTCTCGCCGCGCAGATCGGCGGTGGCGCTCCCGGGGACGCGGATGTCGAAGCGCGTGACGACCTTTCCGGCCAGAGCGGCCGAGAGCTTCGCCGCCGCGCGGTAGACGGTGTCACCCTCAGGCACGGGCGGCCTCCGCTCGGGGCCGGACCACGGTGCGGCTCGGCTCCCCGACGTGGAGGACGGGGGGAGCGAGGCGGTCGGTCCCGGCCGGCGTGGCGGGGCGGGCCGCGGCGGTGTGGTGCTCAGGCACGCGCGGCCTCGCGGAGGGTGTCGCCCGCGGTGAGCTTGCGCAGCGTGAGCCCCTTCGGCGACTCGACGAACCCGGCGGTGCGCAACGCGCGCCCGACCGCCGTGCCGTAGACGAACTCGCCGTTGACCTGCTCGATGGTCAGCGTTTCGAGTCGACGACGCTTGGCCGTCTCGGCGAGGTCGGTCGCGGCTGCCGCGAGACGCGCTTCGTCATCGGTGAAGGCCAGGGCGGTGCGGCCCCCGCGCTCCAGGTACAGGGTCAGTTCTCCGTCGACGAGCACGACCACTCCGCCCGCTTTGCGACCGGGGCGATGCGTAACGCCTTCGAGGGCGGGCCAGCCCAGGGCAGCACCGTAAGGGTTCGCGGGGTCGGTCGCCGCGAGCGTGACCGTGCGCAGGGGAGGAGGGTCGGCGACGGCGGCGAACTCGCGGAGCCGGTCGACCGTCGCGGAGGCGGCGAACTGGGCCGCCCCGAGTTTCTCGATGACGTATCCGCGGCGGCAGTGCCCCGCCTCCTCGAACCCCGCCAGGATCCGGTAGACCTGCGCGAACCCACCCGGGACGCCCTCGGACTGCACGGCACCTCGCGTCACGACGCCGTAGCGGTCGAGCAGCAGGCTCGCCGTCGCCGTTGCGCGAGCGGCGGCATCGGCCTCCCGCTCGGGCAGGAGCGACCAGCGCCCGCCGAGCGACGGCGGTCGCGGAGCCGACGTCGCCCGTGGCATCGCGGCCCCGCGATACATGCGGGCGCGCGGCGCGCGACGGGCGACGCGGTGTGATTGTCCACCGCCGCTGAGGAGCGTCCTCACGGGGGCGAACGTGTCGTTCGTGACGCGCCCCGCCCAGGTGAGCGCCCAGAGGGCATCGTTGACGGACTGCTCGTTCTCCGCACCGGCCAGCTGTTTGAGCTGCGCGGCGAAGTACGCCCCGCCGCCCTGGAGAGCGCCGAGGATGCGGGCCTCGAGCGAGTCGGGAGCGGGGTCGTCGGGATCGTCGGGGTCTTGCAGGGTGAACGGCGCCGCCTCGGCCGGGTGGAGCGCGATCCATCCGTCGCGGCCCGGAAGGGTGCCGTGCCCCGACCACACCACCTCGCCCGTCGCGGTGAGCTCGTCGAGGAGCGCGGGAGAGTAGTCGCGCACACGGGACGGCAGCACGAGCGACTCCCACGCGCTCGCGGGGATCGGCACCCCGGCGAGCTGTTCGATGACCGCGAGGACCCCGTCGATGCCCTCGAGCGGGCGGCCCAGGTGCTGCCATACGGGGAGGAACCGCGCGTAGGCCGCGGGCGGGACGGGTTCGACGCTGCCGCGGATGGCGGCGAGCGAACGCATGCGGAGGCGGCGCAGGACCTCGACGTCGCACCACTCGGTCTCGTCGCCGCGGCTGCCCCCTGCGGACCCTGAGCCTGTCGAAGGGTCGGGCAGGAAGAACCCGCTCGCCAGACGCCCCTGTGATTCGAGCCGCTGCAGCGTGAGTCGGGCGACCGCGATGCCGACGCCCAGTCGCTCGGCGACCGCGTCTGTGGTGAACGGTGCGTGCGTGCGGGCGTAGCGGGCGACCAGATCGCCGAGCGGGTCGGCGAGCGGTTCGAGGAAGGCGTTCGGGATGCCGACCGGCAGTGCCGCGCCGAGAGCATCGCGCAGCCTCCCGGCGTCCTCGATCCCGGCGACGCGCGACACGCCGCCGATCGTGACGCGGATCGCGCGGCGATCGTCGACGAGGGTGGCGAGATGTTGCTCGGCCTCGGCGAGGGCATCGGTCTCGGCGTCGAGACGCGACGCGACCTCGGCCGCGTCGAGCGGGCCGAGGATGCGCAGGAGATCGGCCACGCCCTCGACCCCTCGCACGCGGCGATCCGGATCGAGGCGCTGCGCTTCGCGCTCGAACTGCGCGATGACCTCGGGGTCGAGGAGTTCGCGCATCTCGACCTTGCCGAGCAGTTCGCTCAGCAGCGCCGGGTCGACCGAGAGCGCCGCTGCGCGTCGCTCGGCGAGAGGCGAGTCGCCCTCGTACATGAACGCGCCGACGTACCCGAAGAGCAGGTCGCGCGCGTACGGCGACGGCTGCGAGGTCGTGATCTCGACGAGCCGGATGCGGCGTTCGCCGATCTGCCGGGTCACCCGCAGGAGCGCGGGGAGGTCGTAGACGTCTTGCAGCACCTCGCGCAGCGTCTCGAGGATGATCGGGAACGACGGATGCCGTTTTGCGACCTCGAGCAGCTGGGCAGACCGTTGCCGCTGCTGCCACAGCGGCGAACGGCGGTTCGGGTTGAGGCGCGGAAGCAGGAGCGCCCGCGCCGCGCACTCGCGGAAGCGCGAGGCGAACAGCGCCGATCCGCCGACTTCGTCGGTGACGATCTGCTCGAGTTCATCGGGTTCGAAGACGAAGAGGTCGGCTCCGGGCGGTTCGGCGGCGGCATCCGGAACCCGGGCGATGATCCCGTCATCGCTCGCGACGGCGGCCCCCTCGACGCCGAGCCGCTCGCGGATGCGCGCGTTCACCGCGAGAGCCCAGGGGGAGTGCACCTGCATGCCGTAGGGGGAGTGCAGGATGATGCGCCAGTCGCCGACCTCGTCGCGGCTGCGTTCGACGGTCAGGGTGCGGTCGGTGGGGAGGCTGCCGGTGGCCTCGCGCTGCTCGGCGAGATACGACAGCAGGTTGGTGATGGCGTTGTCGTCGAGTCCCGACTCGCGCAGGCGTTCCTCGGCCTTGGCTTGGTCGGCGCCCGCCAGGTCGCGCGAGAACTTTCCCAACGCTTCACCCAGTTCGGCGGGGCGGCCGATGCCGTCACCGTGCCAGAACGGCAGCTTGCCGGGCTGCCCGAAGGCCGGCAGCACGTTGACGCGGTCGTGCGTGATCTCGACGATGCGCCAGCTCGTTGTTCCGAGCGTGAACACGTCGTTGACGCGCGACTCGTAGACCATCTCTTCGTCGAGCTCGCCGACGCGGGCGTTCTGCGACTCGCCCGCCACGAACACGCCGAAGAGCCCTCGGTCGGGGATCGTGCCGCCGCTCGTCACCGCGATGCGCTGTGCGCCCGGGCGGCCGGTGAGGGTCCCCGCGTCGCGGTCCCAGACCAGGCGGGGGCGGAGCTCTGCGAACTCGTCGGAGGGGTACCGGCCGGCGAGCAGGTCGAGCGTCGCCTCGTAGGCCGAGCGGGGGAGCGAGCGGAAGGGCGCGCTGCGCTTGACGGTGTCGAACCATTCTTCGACGTCGATCGAGCCGAGGGCCGCGGCCGCGACGGTCTGCTGGGCGAGGATGTCGAGCGGATTCTGCGGTACCGCGATGGCCTCGATGCGACCGGCGAGCATGCGCTCGGTGACCACGGCTGTGTGCAGCACGTCGCTGCGGTGCTTGGGGAACAGAGCCGCGCGGCTCACCTCGCCGACCTGATGCCCCGCGCGTCCCACTCGCTGGAGACCGGATGCCGCGCTCGGGGGCGCCTCGACCTGGATGACGAGGTCGACCGCGCCCATGTCGATCCCGAGTTCGAGGCTGCTCGTCGCCACGACGCAGCGCAGCGCGCCCGACTTCAGCTCGTCCTCGACCTGGGCGCGCTGCTCCTTGGAGACCGAACCGTGGTGGGCTTTGGCGAGGATCGCGGCGACACCCGCGGACGCTCCGGCCTGCGCCATCATGCCCGCAGGGACGGTGGGTTCGGGCACGTCGATGCCGACACGCTCGGCGTAGATCTCGTTCAGACGCCCCGTGAGCCTCTCGGCGAGCCGGCGGGAGTTGGCGAACACGATGGTCGATCGCCGTTCCAGGATCCGGTCGACGATCGCCTCTTCGACGTGCGGCCACACCGAGCCGGCCATCTCGGTGCTCTCGGGTCGCTCGGAGAACCACTCGCCATCGGTCGCCTCGTCGGGCGCCGGTGAGCCCGGAGGTGGGGGAGGGTTGAGCATGTCTTCGATCGGCACGACCACCGACAGGTCGAACGCCTTCGTCGCTTTCGGCGCCACGATGTCGACGGGCTGAGCGCCGCCGAGGAACCGAGCGACCTCGTCGATCGGGCGAACCGTGGCCGAGAGGCCGATCCGCTGCGCGGGCTTCTCGAGCAGTGCATCGAGCCGCTCGAGGCTCACGGCGAGGTGGGCGCCGCGCTTGGTGGCCGCCACCGCGTGCACCTCGTCGATGATGACGGTGTGCACGCCGCGCAGCGTCTCGGCGGCCTGACTCGTCAGCATGAGGTACAGCGACTCGGGCGTGGTGATGAGGATGTCGGGCGGGTCGGTGACGAGCTTTCGGCGGTCGCTCGAACTCGTGTCGCCGGAGCGCACGCCCACGGTCACACCCGGAACCTGGATGCCGAGGCGCCGGGCCGACTGCCCGATCCCGACGAGCGGCGACCGGAGGTTACGTTCCACGTCGACGCCGAGGGCTTTCAACGGAGAGATGTAGAGCACGCGCGTGTTCGTCGCGGGGGCCTTCGGGGCCGCTTTCTTGCCGCGGCGCGGGGGCT
The DNA here is from genome assembly GCF_029222405.1 of Microbacterium sp. Kw_RZR3. Lineage (NCBI taxonomy): Bacteria > Bacillati > Actinomycetota > Actinomycetes > Micrococcales > Microbacteriaceae > Microbacterium > Microbacterium sp. Kw_RZR3. Next base: position 10,734 of record NZ_JARHXC010000190.1, read on the forward strand.
CGGCACCCGGAATCTCAGGGGCCTTCTCGCGGAAGATCCGGTCGATCGCGAAGAGGAAGGCCGAGAGGGTCTTGCCGGAGCCGGTGGGCGCGACGACGAGCGCGTTGCGCCCGGACGACACCGATTCCCACGCGCCTCTCTGGGCATTGGTCGGGGCCGAGAACGCACCGCGGAACCAGTCCTGCGTCGCAGGACCGAATCTGTCGAGGACGTCAGCCATGCCGACATCTTCTCTCGGACCTCCGACATCGGCTCGGGGTTGACGTTCGCCCGCCGCGGAACGGGCGGATGGCCGCCCGGAGTTCCCCCTCGAGACGGAGGCGGTGATGCGCGCAGGTGCCTAGCGTGAAGGCATGAACAGCGCATCGTCGTCCCCGCGGGCCGCCGTCGCGGTCGTGTCCGTCTCCGTCCTCCTCGGCCTCGCCATCGGTGCCGCCCTGTGGCTCGGCTCGCAGAACCTGCTCATGGGCGCCACGATCGGCGGCATCCTGGCACTGCTCTTCGGTGGTTTCGCGGTCTTCGCGGTACGCACGGGGGCGTCTTCGCGCGGTGGCCCCGGTGCCGACGCGGGTGCGGTCGTCGTCGGCGGTGGAGGCTGCGGCGACGGCGGCGGTGGGGGCGGCGACGGCGCCTGCTGAGCTCACGGGGCGCACTCCGTCAGCCTCCCGTCCTCCAGCTCCAGAACGAGGTCCAGCCCGAGTCGCGCGAGGAACGCGTCGTCGTGACTGACCACGAGCACCGCTCCGCGGTAGGCCTGCAGCGCCGACACCAGTTGATCGACCGTGTCGAGATCGAGGTTGTTCGTCGGCTCGTCGAGCACGAGGAGCTGCGGCGGCGGATCGGCCAACAGCACGCGGGCGAGGGCGACACGGAAGCGCTCGCCACCGGACAGCGACCCGACGGAACGGATGACCGCGTCTCCACGGACGAGGAAGCGGGCGAGCCGATCCCGCACCGAGGCCACGGGAACGTCCGGCGCCGCCGCGCAGACGGTGTCGAGGACGGATGCCGCGTCGTCGAGGCCGTCGAGACGCTGGGGGAGGTAGCCGACGTGCTCCACGCTCGCTCGGGCGTGAACCGCCCCCGCGAACTCCGTTCGGTGCACGAGGCTCTCGAGCAGGGTCGTCTTTCCCGCACCGTTGCGCCCGACGAGAGCGACGCGCTCACGGCCGGTGACGATCCACTCGCGCTCGCCGTCGCCCAGCGTCGCGATGCGCCGACCGGGCGCGTTGCCCGGATCGGGCAGGTCGATGCGCACCACGTCATCGTCGCGGACGCGCGCCGACGCCTCGTTCAGCGCCGCGCGCGCGGCATCTTCCTTGCCCTTCATCTCCGTGCTCAATCGGCCCGCGCTCACCTGCGCCGCGTTGGCGCGTCCTCCCGCGATGATCTTCGGAACCCGCTTCTCGACCTGCGCCTTGTGCGCGACGCGGGCGCGGGTGGCGAGCTTGTCGTACGACTCGATGCGTTGCCGTCGCTCCCGGCGGAGGCTCTGTGCGGCGTCGCGCTCGGCGCGGACAGCCGCTTCCTGCTCCGCGTCGCGGTGCGCTCTCCAGACGCTGTACGGACCGCCGACGACGCTGAGGGTGTGGCCGTACAGCTCGGCGGTGGCATCCATCAGCTCCAGCAGGCTCACGTCGTGACTCACCACGACGAGGGTGCCGGGCCACGCCTGCACGAGTTCGCTCACCCGCGCGCGGGCCTCGCGGTCGAGGTCGTTCGTCGGCTCGTCGAGCAGCGTGATCTCGGCCGCACGGGCGCGCAGCCCGACGAGCGCGGCCAGCATCGTCTCACCGCCGGAGAGCTCGCCGACGGTTCGATCCAGCGCGTCGGACGGCACACCGGCCTCGGCGAGCAGGGCATGGGCGCGTGTCTCGACGTCCCAGTCGTCGCCGACGGCGTCGAAGTGGTGCGGTGCCACATCCCCCGACTCGATCGCGCGGAGGGCGGTCAGCGCCCTCTCGACGCCGAGGAGCGAAGAGACCGGTCGGCGCGGATCGGACGCGAGACGCTGGGGCAGCATCGCGACCTCACCGGATGCCGAGACCGAGCCGGACGTCGGGGCGATGTGCCCCGCCGCGACGCGGAGGAGCGTGGACTTGCCGGCGCCGTTACGGCCGACGAGACCGGTGCGCCCGCGGCCGAGCGCGCCCGAGACGCCGTCGAGGGCGACGGTTCCGTCGGGCCACTCGAGGCGGACGTGGTCGAAGACGAGGGAAGGGGACGGTGATGACATGACGGAACTCCGGGAACGCGGGATGCGCGGACGCCGGACCCGTCCGCATCAGCGGAGGGAGGCCGAGAAAGACGGCGGGTCGACGGGTCAGCGCGCGGACAGGGGCGCGGAAGCGTCGACGTTCTTCACCGGAGGAGACCTCGTTCTCGGGGACAGGGCTGCCTACGATAGCCCACGTGGGCGGGATGGGGAACCCCGGCCACCCGTGTCCGTCTCAGCCCGCGGCCTCGCGGTCGGCGAGGCGCGCGTCGAGGAACGTGCGAACGTCGTCGAGCTCGTCCTGCGAGATCGAGTGGGTGAGTCCCGGGTACACCCGGCCGCTCAGCTCGCTATGCCCGGGGAGCCACTGCGCCGTCGCGTCGATGAGGTGGGCGGGGATGACATCGTCCGCGGCTCCCCGACCCCAGAAGACGGGGGGACGACGGTCCGCCAGGACCGAGTCCCCGGGGAGCTCGCCCCCCGCCGCGTAACCGGCGAGCACCACGACGAACGCCACCGCGTCGGGGTCGACCCGCAGCGTCTGGACGGCGACCGCGCCGCCCTGTGAGAAGCCGAGGAGCCCCACGGGGGTATCGCCGACGGCATCCTGAATCCACGCCAGCACGGATCGCGCCGCGCGGGTGACGGCGTCGGGGTCGCGTCCGTCGAGACCCTCGATGGGATACCACGAGGCTCCCGGCATCGGCCACGGCGGCGCGAGGGGAGCACGGACGCTCGCGATCACGAATTCGGTCGGCAGGTACGGGACGAGACCGAAGAGGTCGTGCTCGTCGGAGCCGTAGCCGTGCAGCAGGAGCAGGACCGGCCGATTCCCGCGCTCGGCCGGGGGCACGGACCACCGCACGAGGGAGGAGTCGAGGGAGAGGGGCGCGCTCATGCGGCCATTGTGGCAAAGGCCTCCGACATCGGGCTCCCATCGGGCTTCGCCGGTGGTGAGTCGGGAGGAGGACCCGGGACGGGAGGACCCTTCGCCCGCGAGACCTCCTCCCGTCTCGGATTCCCCTCCCTCCGCGCGGCGGAACGCACCGTGACCGCGCGGACACGCGGCATCCGGAGCGGTCGGTTGATATACAGGGAGCATGGCTGTCCGCACACCCGACCCCGAGCCCGGCGACAACGGCGGGGAGCGCGAGCCGCTGTCCGGCCCCTTCTCGGGTGCGCCCAGCGGCCCGAACACCAACCCGGGCTGGCTCAGCGAGGTCGAGCTCGCCGAAGCACGGCGACGGCTCCCGATGCTCTACGTCGAGGCACTCCCGGTGCGCACGGACGGCATGGGCATGGTGACGCAGGTCGGCATCCTGCTGCGCGCGACACCGCTCGGAGAGATGACGCGCACCCTCGTCTCGGGGCGCGTGCGTTACGGCGAGACGGTGCGCGACGCACTGTTCCGGCACGTCGAGAACGACCTCGGACCCATGGCCTTCCCGCTCCTTCCGCCGCAGCCCGCGCCGTTCACGGTGGCCGAGTACTTCCCGCTCCCGGGCGTCAGCGCCTTCCACGACGACCGTCAGCACGCGGTCGCGCTCGCGTTCGTCGTGCCCGTCACCGGCACGTGCGAGCCGCGCCAGGACGCACTCGAGGTCACGTGGCTGTCGCCCGAGGAGGCGGCATCCGACGCCCTCGCCGCCGAGATGGAGGGCGGCCGCGGCACCCTCGTGCGGCAGGCGCTCGCGTCTGTGGGCGCGCTGCGTTGACCTTTGCCGGTGTCGGAGGCCCTGTCTAGGGTCGGAGAATGCCGATCACCGAACCTGCTCCGCTGCTCCTGCCCACGGACGCCGCCGGGTGGACGAGCTTCGTCACCGACCGTCCCGCTACGCGTCGCGCGCGCATCGACGCGATCGACGCCCGCCTCGCCATGGCGGACGACCTGCCCACCGCCGAGCGGCTGGAGCTCTGGAACGACGCCGACATCGCTTTCGCCGAAGCGTTGTCCGAGGCGCACCTGCTGAGCGAGTCGCATCCGGATGCCGAGATCCGTCGCCTCGCCGAAGAACAGGTCCAGCAGTTCGAGGCCCTGCAGGCTCGGCGTCTGCTCGATCGGGGTCTGTGGAGCGCGTTCGCCGAGGCCGATGAGACCGGCGTCGGCGACGACGAGCTGCGCCTCCTGACGCACATCCGCCGCGATTTCCGGCGTGGCGGCGTCGACCTCGACGACGCGGCGCGCGAGCGGGTGCGCGAGCTGAGCGAGCGCGACACCGAGCTCTCGCTGACGTTCTCGCGACACATCCGCGACGGAAAGCGCGAGATCCGGGTGCCGGCGAGCGCCCTCGACGGCCTGCCCGCGGACTTCGTCGCCGACCACGCGGTCGATGACGAGGGGATGGTGACGCTCACGACCGAGTACACCGATCTCATGCCCGTGCGGGAATATGCCCGCGACCGCTCCGCGCGTCACGCGCTGGTCGCCGCCTACAACGACCTGGCGTGGCCCGAGAACGAGCCCGTTCTCGCCGAGTTGCTGGCCGTGCGAGCGGAACGCGCAGCGCTGCTCGGCTACGGCGACTGGGCCGATTACGAGACCGAGACGCGCATGATCGGATCGAGCGCCGCCGTCGACGCGTTCCTGACGCGCGTCGCCGAAGCTGCCGCGCCGGCGGCAGCGGTGGAGTACGACCGCATCCTCGAGCGGCTGCGCCGTGACGACCCGTCCGCCGAGGCCGTCACGATCGCGGACTTCTGGTACCTGTTGAGCACCCTGAAGCGCGAGGAGTACGACGTCGACGCGCAGGTCGTGCGGTCGTACTTCCGGTTCGATCGCACGCTGGACGGCGTGTTGGCCACGACCGCGCACCTGCTCGATGTGTCCTACGTGGCCGTCGACGCCCCGTCGTGGCACGACGACGTGCGCACCTACGACGTCGTGCGTGGCGACGAGCGTCTCGGCCGCATCCACCTCGATCTCCACCCGCGCGACGGAAAGTACAACCACGCCGCGTGCTTCCCGCTCGCGCCCGGGATCACCGGCCGCTCGCTCCCCGAGGGCGTTCTCCTCTGCAACTTCTCGCGCGGCCTGCTCGAGCACGACGAGGTCGTCACCTTCTTCCACGAGTTCGGTCACCTCGTGCACGAGATCATCGGGGGCCACCAGCGGTGGGCCCGGTTCACCGGGGTCGCTACCGAGTGGGACTTCGTCGAGGCGCCGAGCCAGCTGCTCGAGGAATGGGCGTGGGATGCCGGGGTGCTGGCATCCTTCGCCGTCGACGACGCAGGAGTACCGATCCCCGCCGACCTCGTCGCCCGCATGCGCACGGCCGACGCCTTCGGCCGCGCGCTCGAGGTGACGCGGCAGCTCGGCCATGCGACGACGTCCTACCGCCTGCACGTCGAGCGCCCCGCCGACCTGCGGAGCGCCGTCGACGGGTACTACCGCGCGGCCAGCCCCGTGACGCCGCTCGACGGGTCGCACTCGTACGCCGGTTTCGGCCACCTGACCGGATACGGCGCGTGCTACTACACGTATCAGTGGAGCCTCGTGATCGCGCGCGACCTGCTCTCGGCGTTCGGCGACGACCTGTTCGACACGCAGATTGCCGAGCGGTACCGCCGCGAGATCCTCGAGCCGGGCGGATCACGCGACGCGCGCGACCTCGTCACCGCGTTCCTCGGGCGAGAGAGCACCTTCGACGCCTACCGCGACTGGCTCGCGGGTTCGTGAGACGGTGAGGGCCGTGGCATCCGGGGTTCGGATGTCACGGCCACTCGGGCCGGGGTCCGTGCGCGGCTCCGGCGCCCGGATCGGGCGGTCGGCTCGGACCAGGCGGGTCGCGTCAGGCCGTGGTCTCGCGTGCGATCGCCGCGAGGAAGGCTTCGATGTCGTCCTCGGTGGTGTCGAACGAGCACATCCAGCGCACCTCGCGGCGAAGCTCGTCCCAATCGTAGAAACGGAAGCTCTCGCGCAGACGATCGGCGACGCCCGCGGGAAGCGTCGCGAACACGCCGTTCGCCTGGGTCGGCTGGGTGAACTCGACGCCCCGGATCGACCCGTCGGCGAGACCCGCCTGGACACCGGCGCGCAGGCGCTGCGCCATCGCGTTCGAGTGGCGCGCATTGTGCAGCCACAGGTCGTTCTCGAGGAGCGCGACGAGCTGCGCCGAAACGAAGCGCATCTTGCTCGAGAGCTGCATGTCGAGCTTTCGCAGATAGGTGAGCCCGGTGGATGCCGCGGGGTCGAGCACGACGATCGCCTCGCCGATCATCGCGCCGTTCTTCGTGCCGCCGAAGCTCAGCACGTCGACACCCGCGTCGCGCGTGAAGGTACGCAGGGGCACGTCGAGGGCGGCCGCCGCGTTGGAGATGCGAGCGCCGTCCATGTGCAGGCGCATACCGTGCCCGTGGGCGTGGTCGGCCAGGGCGCGGATCTCGTCGACCGTGTACAGCGTGCCGAGCTCGGTCGACTGCGTGATCGAGACGACGAGCGGCTGCGCACGGTGCTCGTCGCCCCAGCCCCACGCCTCGCGGTCGACGAGATCGGGGGTGAGCTTTCCGTCGTCGGTGGGAACGGTCAGCAGCTTGATGCCGCCGACGCGCTCGGGCGCCCCGCCCTCGTCCACGTTGATGTGGGCCGTGGACGCCGAGATCACGGCGCCCCAGCGCGGCAGCATCGACTGCAGCCCGACGACGTTCGCTCCCGTGCCGTTGAAGACCGGATAGGCCTCGACCCCCTCGCCGAGGAGCCCGACGAAGAGCTCCTGCAGGCGAGCGGTGTAGACGTCTTCGCCGTAGGCGACCTGGTGGCCCTCGTTGGCCGCGGCGATCGCGGCGAGGACGTCGGGGTGGATGCCGGAGTAGTTGTCGGAGGCGAAACCGCGCACCGACACGTCGTGGAGGGAAGTCACGGTCCCAGCCTAACTTCGGCCTCTTATCCCCAGCCGGACAGATCGACGAACCATCCCCCGATCGGGGCCGGGCTGCAGCCGCGTGTCGGAGGGCCCGACGAGAATGAGGGGATGCACCTGGACCCCGAAGCGCTCAGCATCGCGGGCGAGATCTTCTCGCCGGCGGCGATGACGCGCGCCGACCGGCTCCTCGTCTACGGCTCCGTCGAGGTCGGCGACGTGAAGACGATCGGCGACGTGCGGGTGGTCACCGCGCAGTCCTTCGGCGCGGCGGGGTACGAGCACCTCGAGCTGCGGGTCCCTGACGACGTCACGCGGCTGTCAGGGTGGTGCTCGTGCGGACGAGGGCCCGAATGCGAACACTCCTGCGCGGCGGCGCTCCTGCTTTTCGACCGGTTGATCTCGGCCGGGCGACCGCCACGGCCGGAGTGGCAGCGCTCCCTCGACGAGCTCTTCCTCGCCGCCCCGCCGACTCCTGACGAACCACCGTTCGAGCTCTGTCTGTTCCTGTCGATCCGACGCGGGGGCGGGCACGGGCGCA